>JBDSIW010000475.1:0-7816 GCA_039917795.1 Verrucomicrobiota bacterium
CAGATTGATGGTGGAACTGTTCGAGATCGCGCCGTCACCGGAGAGCGAGAGTGTGCCAGTGAGCGTGGTCGCGCCGCTGTAAGTGCAGTTGCTGCGGAGGTTGAGCGAGCCACTGTTGATGGTGAGACCGAGTTTATGAAGAGCGCCATCCTTGATCAGCGCGCCGAGTGTTCCACCGCTGGCGCTCAGAGTGAGAACAGAATCGGAAACGGTGCTGCTGTTCGTGATGATCGGCACACCGGGGCTGCCGGGACTGTCCTGGACGGAAGCGACTTGCTGATTGAATCCGTTCAGATCGAGGGTGGCCGTGGTATTTGCCTGTCCCATGGTAATGGACAAAGCGGTTGGCAACGCATCGTTGGTTCCAATGCGCAACGTGCCGACCACCAATGCCGTGCCCAACCAGTCGTTGCCGGTGGAATTCAACGTCCAGATTCCCGCGTCCGTTTTGTTCACGATCACACCGGGGAGCGAGATGTGGCCGTTCATCAAGACACTTCCAGTTCCACGGAAAAACAAAGCGTTAGCGAAACCATCGATACCGGTGATGTCACCATTGATGCGCAATTCGGCGCTTGCGGCGTCAGATTGAACTGCATTTACAACACTTCCAGCGCTGCCGCTGAGGTAAATCGGCCCGTTCCAGGTGTTGGTTCCAGAAGTCGTGTAGAATTTCACCCGGTAATCACCCGAGAGATTGTTGCCATAGGTGGTTAACGCGGTGGAAGGGCTGGTTGAGATGCCGCCGGAGATGCCGAATGACGTCTGGGCGCCAGATGTAGGCAGTAAGGAGGAGAGTGTCACGTTGGGCGAATTCACAGTCTGATTTCCATTGAGCAGGAGCACACCGGATGGAACCGCGATATCGCCATTATAGACATTGTTGCCCGTAAGCGTGACGGTT
Source organism: Verrucomicrobiota bacterium (assembly GCA_039917795.1). Taxonomy (GTDB): domain Bacteria; phylum Verrucomicrobiota; class Verrucomicrobiia; order Limisphaerales; family CANJXF01; genus CANJXF01. The sequence continues at coordinate 905 of JBDSIW010000475.1, forward strand.
TTCCCGAGGTTCGTGATGGTGCCCGTGCCGGAGATATTATTGGGGAGCGTGAGTGCGTTGGTGCGATTGAAAACCAAGGCACCGTTGTTTGTCACCGGACCGCTGCCGAATGACCCGTGATCGCTGGCAACCCCCAATTGCAACGTCCCGGCTTCGATAATCGTCGGGCCGGAATAGTTGTTGTCCGCGTCGATTTGAAGCGTGCCCGCGCCGCGTTTGGTGAGCCCTGTCGTGCCGATAATCTTTCCACCCACATCCGAGCGCAGCAAATAATCAAAGTCAGCATTCACCGTGACGGAACTGGGGGTCAACGATTGCGCGAGGTTCACTTGAGGCGAGGAAATCCCGCGAACGTCGAACAAAGTGTGATCGCCGGTGGAATACGCAGCCGGGGTCAAGCTGGCGGTATTAATCCAATTCACTGAGGATTCATCCCAAACGGGGCTGGATTGGCCGGTCCAGGCGAGATTGAGCGGAGTGCGGACGTTTAAAGTAACAACTGAGCTGGTGATGGAAGTTGTCGCGTTCGTTATGACTACATCGTATGCGCCCGAATTCGTCAATTGAGCGGAAGAAATCGTGTAGCTGGATTGAGTCGCGCTCGGGATCGCGTTGCTTTCAAAACGCCATTGATAACCGATAGGAGGTTGTCCACCCCCAGCAACCACTGAGAACGTTGCAGGTTGGCCCACCGCAACCGTCAAACTGGAGGGCTGTGAAAAAATGGTAAGGTTTGCCACTGGAGACCCGCTGAAACGAAACATGTCCAGACGCAACGTGCCGCCGGTTCCGTAAGTCCCGCCCACACCCACATAAGATGCAACTCCCGATCCAGTGGCCGTGCTTTGAAACTCAGCCAAAAGGCGAACACCAAAGTTCGTGTTGTTGTTGGCGCCTGGGATGGAGGTAAAATCAGCCGAGAAAACTCCATTGGTCCAAACTGCGTTCGCGGTGTTGTCGATTACATTACGTTCAACCCAGGTCGCGCCATTGTCGATGCTGTAGAGCACACGCCAATATCTGTTAGCCGTCGCACTGTTCTGTTGGTCCCAAACAGCAGTGATATTCTCGAAGCCGATTGTGTTCATGTTGAATTGCACGCCGCGAGTTTTGTTGTTCGACGAAACCGCTGCAAAAGTGGTGATTCGCCAATTGCTGTTGTCGTTTGTGCCGGCAGGATCCGAACTTCCATTGGCGGTTGTAAAACTTGGAGCGACGGCGCCGACAACGGAAGCCAAACCAGAGCCAGTGGTTGGAGTAAGCGTCCCGGTGGTGTCGTTTGTGTCGGATGGTCGGCTGTTGAAATCCCAGAGCGCGACGGTATCCGCCGACGCCCCCAGACAGAAACCGAGGGTGGCAAATGCAATAAGGAGTTGTTTTTTCATGATGTTGTTTATTTTGAGAAAGTTATTTTGGAAAAGAAATTGTTTCGATGCGCCGATTGATTTTTCAGGGTTGTTCGGAATCTTGATTGCGGTTTAAGAGTCGCTACAGGGGATACGTTGACGCGTCAGGAGACGCAATTTTCAATGAGAGTGTTTTTTCTGCGGTTAAGTTGTTGGACAATGGGCAAAATCTTTACGCTCTAACAGGAGGCGGGTCAATTTTTAATTCAGGATTTTGGAGACGCTGGTTTCAGTTTTTCGATTTTAGCTGGCAATAAACTTTGATAGGCGAAGAATCTTTGGCAATGCACACCGCACGATTCATCGCGACTGTTTTCATTTTGCTGTTCGTCCCGCTCCAGGGGAACGCGTTGAATGTTGAGATCAAGAATCGCGGACCGTTACCTATCCTCGAAATCAGAGATTCAGCGAGGGCGATTTTTATTCTTGGGAAAACCAATCAGCCGAATCTGACTATCACCATTGCTGCGGCAAAATTGCCGGTCCGCTTTTCCCGCGTGAAGTCGCGCAGAAATCGGGTTGAGTTTCGGGAGGTCAGTGTCGGTGGCCTCAAAGTCAGCGAAAGTTTCGAAACCTTGAACACGTCACTCATCAGGCGCACGACCCGTTTCACGGCGGCCAGCAACGTCACTTTTTTCGCGACGCTCGAATACTTTCCGCAAATCATCGGGGATTATTACTCATTCCATCGCCAGGAAACGAAGCCGGTTTTTTACAACCAGGAAAACAGCGGGCAATGGGCGGGCGCGCCCGCGTCGTCCTGGCCAAAGCCGGAGGTCGAGGAGAACGCCCAGTTGTTTCCCTTCGCCGCCCTAATGTCTGACGGGATGGTCTATGGCGTTTTTGGCGATGCGCCCGCCTTCAGCCGGAACCGCAGCTATCAGTTTATCGATCCGGTGAGCAAATCCTTTCGGTTGCAGAACGGCGACCATCGCTCCCCTGTCAAACTCGGGATCGATTCGCGCGATGTCACGTTCGATCACCAGCAGACATTGCGAGCGGGCGAAACTTTGACCTGGACCACCTACATTTTTTCGTCGCCGGCAAAGTCGCAATACGAACTCCAGCTCGCCGCGCATCTCGCGCTGGCCAACGCCCACGGTTGGAACGGTTCTGCCGTGGAAGCGATCAGCCGCAATATTGGCTACCTGCTTTGCCGTCGCAATCTCCTCAACTGGGGCACGAACAGCGACACGATCATTATCAGTGGAATCAACTACGGCTGGAAGCAATGGAGCAGCGATTCGTTTTACACCGCGCTTGGTTTGCAACAGCCAAAGATTTCCCAAAACGCTTACAACGGACTTTTTCTCCAGCGTCTGACCTACGAGGACAACGCGCAGCTTTACCTGATCTGGTCCGCGCTGATGAAACGCAACGGCGGCAACGTGAACGACGAATTGGCGCGCCAGGCGTTTGCATTTATTCGCAAACAGGAAACCATTGGCGCATTCATTCCGCCGCGGCTGCAGCCGAATTTTCCCGACGGCAAACCGAATCTGGGCTGGAAGACTTACATGGATTTATTTTTCTACGACGATGGCGATTGCCCGACTTCCGACCAGGGCTTTCATTGCGCGGCGCTCGTCGCGGCGAAGGAATTGGGTTTTGCGATTGGAGAGGGCGACATCGAACGCGCTGCGAAAGTCTACCGCGACATGTTTAACGAGAAGGGCGGTTATTTCGCGACCAGCCGCCAGTTGCAACAGATCGTTTCGCAAGACGCGCTGATGGGGGAAGTTTTAGGCTACGCGTTCTTTGGCCGAAAATTTTTGCCGGACGAATTGGTCCGCCACCATATCGCCACGGTTGAAAAAGGAAAAACTCCCCACGGTTTGCGTGTCTTTTGCCAGCCGGACGGCTCGCTGTTGCCCGTCGTGGAATATGGGCGCTCGAACGCGCCCAATCCGAATATCACCGAGGCGCGTCAAGGCGCGTACGTCAGCGGTGGCTCGTGGTTTTTCTGCGACGAGTTGACCTATCTCGCTGGAACGATTCATGGTGTGGACACGGAAGCGATGCAGCAATGGCGCATCGAGCGTGAGCTTCGCGACCAACCTTCTTTCAAGGAATATCTCCATACCGTGACTGGCGCGCCAGAGGGAAATCTTCTCTACAGTTGGAATTCGGCCTATTGGTTCCTTCGCCACCAGGTCCGTGAACGAATGAAGGCGAAAGGCAAAGACGAAATGCTGGCACGCGTGGACGAAAAACTTGGGGTGAAGCGAGTCAAGGGCGAGTTGAAGATCGAGCGCACCGCGAATCTGAAACCGTGACAAGCCATCCTCGGGGAGCGGGTTCTAATCCTTTGCCGATGTAGCCGCCAACGTGAGGAGGCGGATTTTCTTAAGAATCGACTCAATGCCGCCTCCTCACGTGGGCGACTACGACCCGAATGACACCGCTTCCAGCAAAATTTAATTCGTCATTGTGCGCTCGAACGCATCGCAGTTGCCGCATGCCTCTCTTCTCGTTAAACTTCGCCCCATTGAAATCCCTTCCTGCAATCATCGGATTGAGCGCATTGGTTCTCCTTCGGGCTACAGGAGCAGACGTCGCGGTCGATATTTCAAAATTACCGCCGCCGTTTGCAGGTGCGGTCGAGTTTAGCCAGGACATCCAACCCATCTTCGAGAAATCCTGCTACCCATGTCACGGGCCGGAAAAGCAAAAGGGGGATTACCGGCTTGATCGAAAAGAGGTCGCGCTCAAGGGCGGCGAGAATGGGCCGAACATTCTTCCCGGCAAGAGCGCGCAGAGTCCGCTCATTCATTTTGTTTCCGGCCTCGTGGAAGACAAAAAGATGCCAGCCAAAGGCGAGCCACTCACCTCGAACCAAATCGGTTTGTTGCGGGCCTGGATTGATCAAGGAGCGAGTTGGCCTGCCGAAGCCGACACCACTCCGAAACATTGGGCTTTCACAAAACCTGAGCGGAGCGATTTGCCTACCATCCAAAACAATCGTTGGGCGCGCAACGCGATCGACCATTTCATTCTCGCTCGGCTTGAGGAGAAAAAACTCGCGCCATCGCAGGATGCGGATCGCGTCGCGCTCCTTCGCCGGCTGAAATTCGATCTGCTTGGCTTGCCGCCGTCGCCGGAAGAAATTCAGGAATGCATTACGGACAAGTCTTCCGCAGCTTATGAAAAGTGGGTCGAACGTTTTCTCGCTTCTCCTCATTACGGAGAACGTTGGGCGCGTCATTGGATGGACGTTGTGCGCTTCGCCGAGAGCAGCGGTTTTGAAACCAATGTCCCGCGCGACAACGCCTGGCCGTACCGCGATTGGGTCATTCAATCATTGAACGAGGACAAGCCCTACGACCGTTTTGTGATGGAGCAATTGGCGGGCGATCAACTCGGGGCCGATGCTGCGACCGGTTTCATCGTCGCCGGTCCATACGATCAGGTGAAAAGTCCGGACGTCGTGCTCACCGCGCAGCAACGCGCCGACGAATTGCACGACATGGTGGCGACAACCGGTTCCGCGTTTCTCGGGCTTACAGTTGGATGCGCCCGCTGCCACAATCACAAGTTCGATCCCATTTCGCAGACGGATTACTACGGGATGACGGCGGTCTTCGCTGGCGTCCAACATGGCGAACGCGATTTGAAATCGCCAGACGCTGAAAAGAAAATGGCCGATGCCGCGACGTTGCGGGAGAAACTTCCTCCATTATTAAAACAGCTCTCGCAATTCGAGCCGCTTGCGAAAATTCTGGAATCAGGCACGAAGTTTGACGACCAATCATTGCGCCCTCCCGTCAACGCGCGACAAAACACGGATCGATTTTCGCCAGTGAGGGCGCGTTACGTTCGATTCACGATTTTCAAAACCACTTCCGCGGAGCCGTGCATCGATGAACTGGAACTTCACACGACGGACGAAGGAGCGCCAAACGTGGCGCTCGCGACACTCGGCGCGAGGGCGACCGCATCGGGAACTTATCCGAACAGCACCATTCACCGGCTGGAACATATCAACGACGGGCAATTCGGGAATGAGCGCAGTTGGATTTCCAACGAGCAGGGAGCAGGTTGGGTGCAAATCGAATTGGCCGGGGACTTCACGGTTGATCGCCTGATTTGGGGCCGCGATCGCAATGGAAAGTACCAGGACCGGCTCGCCACCCATTATAAAATTGAAGTGGCGGTAAATACGAATGAATGGAAACTCGTCGCGTCTTCGGAGGATCGGCAGCCGTTTTCCTCTGAGACCAAGCCCATCGAGTTCTCTGCGCGACTTTCTCCCGCTGACCAAGCGCGCTATGAATCGTTGGCAGCGGAGAAACAGAAGCTTGAATCCGAAATCGCTCGCCTGACCGCCGTACCAAGAATCTACGCCGGTCAATTTGCGCAACCCGGTCCCACTTATCGATTGCAGCGCGGCGACCCAATGGAGAAACGCGAGCCGGTCGCGCCGGGCGTCTTGAAGGAATTCGGACCCGCCCTTGATTTGCCCTCGGAAACTCCGGAAGCGCAGCGCCGGCTCGAACTCGCCCGCTGGATCGTGAATCCGGAAAATCCGATGACGGCCCGCGTGATGGTAAATCGAATCTGGCAACATCATTTCGGGAACGGCCTTGTCAAAACCCCGAGCGATTTTGGCGTCAATGGCGCGCGCCCGAGTCATCCCGAGTTGCTGGATTGGCTCGCGTCTGAGTTTGTGCGCACCGGTTGGAGCATCAAACAGATTCATCGGTTGATCGTTCTCTCCAGCACTTACCGGCAATCGAGCCAGCCGAATTCGACTGCGCAAAAAATCGACGCCGCAGACGCATTGCTTTGGCGCTTCCCGCCACAGCGCCTCGAAGCGGAACCGCTCCGCGACGCGATTCTCGCCATCAGCGGCAATCTCGATCCGGCGATGGGCGGAAGAGGTTTTGATCTCTTCGAGCCGAACAATAATTATGTGAAAGTGTATCTGGCGAAAAAGGAGTTCACCCCTGCGGAATCGCGGCGCATGATTTACCAGGCCAAGCCGCGCATGCAGTTGGACGATACGTTCGGCGCGTTCGATTGTCCGGACGGCGGGCAAATCGCGCCGCGCCGCAATAGCTCGACGACTCCATTGCAGGCGCTCAATCTCTTGAATAGCACATTCATTTTGCAGCAAGCGGAGATTTTCGCGAAGCGATTGGAACGTGAGGCGGGGAACGATGCGGCGTCGCAAACGCGCACCGCTTTCGAATTGGTTTTCGCACGCAAGCCGGACCGAACCGAGTTGGCTGTATCGGAAAAACTAATTCGCGAACATGGTTTGCAAACTTTTTGTCGTGCTCTGTTCAATGCCAACGAATTTATCAATGTGTTTTAGCCGATGAAGTCTCTTCCGATTTCCCACGCCGGACGCCGAATGTTGAATCGCCGGAGCTTTCTGCAATTCGCCGGCACAGGGCTTGGCGGAATTGCGCTGACGACTCTTCTGGCGGAGCAGGGTTTGCTGGCTTCGGATAAATCCCCAATCCGTCCGCAGATCGATTCCGCCAATCCCCTCGCGCCGCGC
>JBDSIW010000476.1:0-4251 GCA_039917795.1 Verrucomicrobiota bacterium
GCCGCTGAAACATTTTAACGGGCCGGATCATTACATCGACCTCGACGAACTGGAGCTTTACAAACTGGCGCCCGCTTCCTTGAGTCATTTCCGCTACGAATTTGTCGGGCAACTGGCGGTCGCCCGCTCGTTGCATCCGACAAATTTTCCGGCGGTCGATCCGCTGAAGAACGAGGACAAAACCCGCGAGCTGGTTGGGCTGCTGCCGTGGACGCTGACCGAATATTACGCAAAACTAAAATCCGCTTTTTCCTATTTGAAAACGTTTGAGGAAAACGGCGGTCGCGCGGACGAGATCGCCAACGCGCAGCAGAATATTATTTATTTGATGGGAGTGATGGGGCATTTCGCGGGCGATTCCTCACAGCCTTTGCACACGACGGTTCATCATCACGGATGGGTCGGCGAGAATCCAAAGCACTACGCCACGAATTCGGGCATCCACGCTTGGATCGATGGCGGGTACATTTTCAAGGCGGGGATCCACTTCGCTGATCTCAAACCCAGAGTTCGCCCGGCGCGAGTGCTCTCGGCCACTTCGCCGAACGCGCAATCGCCCGACATTTTTCCCACGGTGATCGCGTTCATTGCGGACCAGCACAAATGGGTGGAGCCGCTTTATCAAATGAATCAAAGCGGCAATCTCTCTGACCCGGGCGGGCCGGGCTCGAAGGGCAGCGCTTTCATCACGCAGCAGTTGCTCGCGGGCGGGCAGTTTCTCGGAGACCTTTGGATTTCAGCGTGGCAGGCCGCGCCGAACGATTCATTTTTGAAATCGCAATTGGCAAAGAGAAAAGCGAGCGAGGCAGCGTCAATTCCGGCAAAACCGTAAATTCTCCCTCGTAAAACATAAAATTTTTGCTTTGCTTCTGGGCAAAAGCAGTACAAATAACAGTCATGGCTAAAGCAACTACTAAAGCACCTAAGGCAACAAAAGCACCAAAACGCAAACCGAACGCAGCTTTCATGAAGCCGGTTCAACCGGATGAAAAGCTCGCCGCAGTCGTCGGCTCCAAGCCGCTGCCTCGCACCGAACTCACCAAAAAGCTCTGGGAATACATTCGCAAGAATGGATTACAGGACAAAAAGAAACGCACGATGATCAATGCGGACGCCGCCCTCAAAGCCGTTTTCAATGGCAAGGCAACCGTCAGCATGTTCGAGATGACCAAGCTGGTCTCCGGCCACGTGGCGAAATAAATTTTTGGCTCGTTCTCTTTTCACCGACACCAGGATTGCTTTTGTGATTCTGGTGTCTTTTTATTTCTGTCGCGCGTAAGTTCGCCGCGGAAGTCATTCGAGTTTTGCATCGGTAGCTCAATTGGATAGAGCTTCTGACTTCGGATCAGAAGGTTGGGGGTTCGAGTCCCTCCCGATGCACCATTTCCTTTTTCGCTGCCTAACTTCCAAAGGTTTCGGTCGCGTCGTGACCATGCAAATAATTTTGAGTTGCTTGGTCAATGAGTACAATTCGTCTCGAGTATCGCCCTTTCGCGTTGAGTCCCATTCTATGCTCGCGTAAAACTTCGCCGTGCCGAACCACGAATTACTTTCTTTATTCGTAAGCTGGTATCAGAAACACATCACCGGTGACGAAAAGTCAGGCGCAATTTTTTTAATCTCGTTGAAGAAATGGATTAAGGATTTTTGAGCCGATAGAAGCTGTTGCCGGTCGTTGCAGGAACTGTAACCGATATATTTCCACCGTTCGTGCTGCGGGTTTGCGGCGCGGTGCCCCAACCATTCGTCAGAGACAAACCGCTGTTGTCCTCCAATCGAAAACCGGTGGCGGTGTCTGGCCAGGAAACAATTGCGAAACTATTTGAGCGTGTGACCGTCAGGACTGGTGCGCCGGGGTTTTGCACCGCACCGATGATTCCCCAGAAACCGCCGTTCACGGTGAAGTTGCCGCCACTCATGGTGCCTGCGTCGGGCTGGCCAATCGTTCCGCTCACTGCATAAACCCCGCCGGTGCTCGTGCCGCCGCCCCCGTCAATAGTGTACCAATCAATTGAGAACGTCTGGGCGTTCCCCGAGAAAGCCACCGCAATAAAAAATACCAGCGTCAAAATTGTTTTAATTTCGCGTCTCCATTCTGCTGCGCAAAATCCGTTGTTCAAGCGTTTCCAAACGTTCTTTCAATTCGTTCGTCAATTTCTGGTTTAACTCCTGAATCGCGGCCGCAGTATAAATCATCAGCGGATAGGTGTCCACCTGGAGAATCGGCTCGCCGTTGGGTAGTTTTTCCCCGCTGCTCTTCACACCGCTTCGGGAAATACTGTCTGAAACTCTTGCGCGACCACGTTTAGATAGGGTCGATCTTCGATGCCCGGATGTTGCGCGCGATATTGGTCGGACGGCAGAACTTCCTTCGCCATTTACATCTGGAAACCGGTCGTGCTCATCGAAATGAAAAAGCGCGGCAAACCTGAGAAGGTTGGCAAGGCCAAGACCATATTCCCTTAAAGCTGGCGGAGAAAGGCTACCAACGCTTTCTTTTCGGCTTCTTGCAGCTTGGTTTCCAGAACGAGATTAAAGAACTCGACCGAGTCCTCCAGCGTGAGCAGGCGACCGTCGTGAAAATAGGGTGGAGAATCTTTAATGCCGCGCAATGGAAACGTTTTGATCGGCCCTTGCGTGGTGGCGACGAGACCATTGATGGTTTGAGTCTTATAGAACCGTTCCACTTTAAGGTCATGCATCGTGTTGTCGGTGTAATAGGGACTCGGATGGCACGACGCGCATTGCGCTTTGCCAAAAAAGAGTTCCTGTCCCTTCATCTCCAGTGAATCGGCTTGGAACTTTTTAGGATCGAGCTTGCCGTGGAGGTCCAGCGCAGGTGCCGGAGGAAAATCGAGCAGGGCTTGCACCTCAGACATGAAATGAACCTGGCTGCCGCGTTCTAGCGGGTTGATCCCCTTCGCCGAAGCCGAGACTTGGTCGCCATCGAAGTAGGCGGCGCGCTGCTCAAACTCCGTGAAATCTTCAATGGTCTTCAAAGCGCGCTGGGAGCCGAAGAGACGCTGGATATTGACGCCTCGGAGGCTGGGCGTATCGATCCGGCGGCGATGCGCCTGAGGTCGGATGTCGCCGACCAGATGCGTCGCTCCCGAGGTGTGACCATTGACGTGGCAATCCAAGCAACTGACCCCGAGCATTCCGTCGGCTTTCTCGGTCTTGCGATCAGCGGTGGCGTTGAACTGTTGCTGGGGAAATTGCGTGACCAGCAGGCGTAATCCTTCCAGATCCTTCGCATTCAGAATTCCACCAAAAAGGTCCTGAAAATTGGTGACCGTTACCAGCTTCCCCTGGGAAACGTCGCCGAGATCTGGTCGCGTCGTTAAAAAAATCGCGGGCGGAAATTCCGGCAGAAAATGGTCGGGCAAATCAAAATCAAGATCGAACCGTTCCAAACGCGGCAACGTTTTGATTTCAGTTTGCGGAAACACCATCCCGCCCACCTGGTGATGTGGATGGGGCAGGGGAAGATATCCTTTCGGGAAGAGTCCCTTGTCGCTAAGCTCGGTAGGTGAAAGGTCAGCCAATTGTTTCCAGCTCAATCCTTCAGGCAGCTTGGCCGTCGGCCCAACCTGAAGCGCTTTGCCCCGAGACATGGTGACTTTCGAGTCCGGCTTGGAGGCGAGGTTGTAGCGTTCTTCCAAAAGCTTCATCTGGCGGTCCATCGTGGTCGCTTTGCCCGCTTTATCTTTCTTCAACATGTCCGCAAATTTCTCTTTTCCCAAGAGCACCGGAGAAATCTGGTCATAGCTCGACTCGCCTCTTGTGGCGGGCTCGGCCGGTTCTTCCTTATTTTTTTCCTGCGCCAACAATGAACTCGCCGACCACGCGATCGCAAAGGTCCCCAGCACAAAAAGCTTTTTCACGCGGGTTGATGCGATGGCGAAAATATCCTGAGGGTCAAAAATTCGGCGATGTGTTCTCATAACTTTTCTCTTTAAGATTCATTGAACGGAGACATGACGCCGCCGTGCCTTCGATCCTAGGCGGGGCCATTTTCGCCCGCCATGAGGGCATTGATTAAAATTCCTTCAGCGGATTGCCACGGGAGGAATCCTGTCGCGGCGAAGTTGCGATTGAAGAAAGCGATTAGGTTGAAGGTCATCAACAAAGCGCAAGGAGAGCCAGGAAACGCCGCTCGGCAACGGAAGGGCTTTCGCATGTCGCGGTGCGATCAAACCTTCAGTGTGTGCGGTCAAACCTTCCGTGATGCTTGTTTCTCACCGTTTCGAG
>JBDSIW010000477.1:0-3335 GCA_039917795.1 Verrucomicrobiota bacterium
GCCACCCAAAGGAGTTCGCCCATGCTTTGCAAAAATGAGCCGTAACGGTTGATCGCTTCGGGGCCGAGAAAAACTTGCAGGTTGCCGATCAAGTGTCCGATGACGAATCCGAACAGCCCGAAACCGGTCAGCGCCATGATGTATTTTTTGCCGAGCGAAGAATCAAAAATTCGTGTGACGATGTTCATTGGTGAGACCGCAGTCGCAGTCGCGTGAGCGAAACTAATAACTCAGGCCTCCAGCGTCAATTGGTTCTAATGCGGTATAAGGCGAGCCGGAGAATTGGTTATCTGAGCTAATTTCGCCCCTTTCGCTTTCTGCCGGAATTCTGGTTGAATTCTCCTCCGATCAATTTGATACTCTGGACATGCAGGACTCCCAAAATCGAATCACCGTTAATCCCCGGCAATGCGGTGGACGTCCATGCGTTCGCGGGATGCGGATTCGCGTGAGTGACGTGCTTGATATGTTCGCGTCTGGCCTTACCGCCGCGCAGATTTTGGAGGAAATGCCCGATCTCGAAGCGGAAGACCTCAAAGCCTGCCTGACTTATGCGCGTCGCCGAATTGATCATCCGGTTCTGGCCGTATGACGATCTGGTTGGACGCGCATTTATCGCCGCGAATTGCCCAATGGGTGGCTGAAACTTTTTCCGTGACCGCACTTGCCATGCGCGATGCGGGGTTGCGTGATGCTGAAGACGAAGAAATTTTTCTAGCCGCGAAAAAAGCTGCCGATGTAGTCATCACCAAAGACAGCGATTTTGTGGAATTGCTTGAACGTCACGGCAGTCCTCCAAAAATTATCTGGCTCACCTGCGGCAACACGTCGGACGCAGCTTTGCGCCAGATATTTACCACGCATTTTCAAGAAGCCGTGCGTCTGCTGAATTCCGGAGATGATCTAGTTGAAATCGGCACGCAGGATATTTACAGCAAGTGAAGGAGTTCGAAACCAATCGTTTTGCAAATGGGTTTTCGATTTTCATCTCAAACCAAATGCGGTGCTTTTTTAAGAATGAACCAACGCTCAAGGCTGTATCATTGCGCGGTAGTAACGTTGAGAAAATGTGGAGGCTTGCGGATCAATTATGCGCAAAGCGCCGGTGGATGGGAGAAAGTTGGTCGCCACAGAAGCCCACAATTTCAAATCGTTTGAAACCTGAATCACATAGGTGGCGTTGGGCACACCCTCCAAAATAAATGAAAAAGTTCCGTCCTCGGCTTTTTGCGCGGCGTTCAACTCAGGCGGTGCATTTGTGATAGCGCTTGCCACGATAGATGGCGGCACCGGGCTAACCGCAAAAGTTGGTGAGCGAGATGGTTCGGCGGAAACATGAGATTCAAAGCGATGGCTTTCGACGGATTCGCTTCTGGCAATGAGAGGCGTTTTTTTAGCGGACTGTTTTCCAGCCGATGCGAGCGATAACACTCCGCTGGAATAATGGGTCGATGGAAAAAAACCGACCACCTTGGGTGCGTGTGGATTTTTGAAGTCAATCACCCGAATGTTTGCGCCTCCATCGCTCACATAGGCAATCTGATTTGCGACAACTACGTCATTTTGTTGATTGGTCGAGAGTTTCAAATTCGAGAGGAGCTTTGGTTCCGCTGAATCACTTACATCGACAATCGAGAATCCGCCAGTGCGCGTGGCCGCAAAAATCATCTTTCCGCGAACAAACACACTGGAACTGCCGCCCGGATATTTTCCGAGGAACATGCCCGATTGCGACGAGAATATGTTTCCGCCACAAGTGAAATGAAGTGACCCCACGACTTGGGAATATTCCGCGAAAACTTGAACGTTGCATCGCGCATATGCGAAGGGGTTTTCCAAATCCGAAATATTGAGGAGTTGAACCTGATTGCCGCAATTGACATAAGCCGTTTCGCCAACGACTTGGACACCCCTCGCACCATAGGCAGTTTCACATCGCTTAATCAGCTTGGGTTCTCTCGGCTTTGACACATCAAAAACCAAGAGACCGGAATCGCGCCCATCTGCTACATACGCTTTGGTGCCAACAACGTGCAGTGCATAGGCATCCCCTGGTGTGTCAACCGTAGTGACCCACACTGGATTGGCGGAATTGCTCACATCAAGAACCGTAAGTCCAGCAATCCGATCGGCCACAAAAGCAAAGTTGCCCACAACTTGAATGCCCATCGGACAGCGGCGGGGATTCCAGCCACCTTTCCATTTTGGACTGAGCGGATCGGAAACATCCAGCACATGAACGCCCCATCCAAACGCAGCAATAAAAAGATCGTTGCCAACCAACTGCATGGATTTTGTAGCCCGATTGGAACTTTCGTCCGCGACATTAGTTTGCGCGCAGACGGTCAAGGTCACAGCAAAACTGGCCAGCGCAGAAAAAACGAACATTTGGAAATGGCGTTTCGTTGGCACAAACGAACCGTATCTCAGAGGCAGAACGCCGACAAGCCTGAGCGAGGCTCAAAAGATTTACGCTGACCTTATCTCGGCGGGACTAAACGCAACGACACTTAACGGAGGTAAAGTTATTTCCGCTGAGAATTCTTGGTTGTGCCATTTGTGTTCTTGCGCGGTGACGCCGCCGAGATTTCCTTGATTGCTTCCGGCGTAGATTCCCGCGTCGGTGTTCACGACTTCTTTCCAGAAACCCGCTTTCGGCAGCCCGATGCGATAGTTTGTTCGCAAAACTGGAGTGAGATTCATGATGACGGCGACCTGCCGCGAGCAGTCGCCGTTTTGGCGAACGAACGAAAGGACGCTGCTTTCGGAATCACCTGCATCAATCCAATAAAATCCGGCGAGGTCGTAATCGCCGTCCCAGAGCGCGGGTTCGGCACGATAAAATTTATTTAAATCTTCGACGAAACGTTGCGTGCCGCGATGAAACGGGCCTTGGTCGAGCAACCACCAATCGAGCGATTTATTTTCGTTCCACTCCGAGTCTTGTCCGAATTCGCTGCCCATCATCAGAAGTTGTTTGCCGGGAAACAGCCATTGATAGGCGAGGAGCGCGCGGAGGTTTGCGAATTTTTGCCAGTCGTCGCCGGGCATTTTGCCGATGAGCGAGCCTTTGCCGTGGACGATTTCGTCGTGCGAAATCGGCAGGATAAAATTTTCGTTGTGATGATAGAGCATCGCGAACGTGAGATCGTTCTGATGATATTTCCGGTGAATCGGATCGTGGCTGAAATATTTCAACGTGTCGTGCATCCAGCCCATGTTCCACTTGAACGTGAATCCAAGCCCGCCGATGTAAGGCGGTCGTGTGACTTGCGGCCAGGCGGTGGATTCTTCTGCAATCGTGATCGCGCCGGGATGTTCGGTGTGAACGAGGT
>JBDSIW010000478.1:0-5415 GCA_039917795.1 Verrucomicrobiota bacterium
TTCACGCCGGACAATTGGGAATGGATTGCCGCTATTGCCACAACGGCGTTGAGAAATCCTGGTATTCGAACATTCCGGCTGCGGCGGTTTGCATGAACTGTCACAATCAGGTTCTAAAAGATAGTCCAAAGCTCGAACTTGTTCGTGAAAGTGCGTTGAGCGGGAAGCCGATCGAATGGGTCCAAATTCATAAGACGCCCGATTATGTTTATTTCAACCACGCCGTCCACGTGAACCGTGGTGTCAGTTGCGTGAAATGCCACGGCCAAGTCAACCACATGGACGAGGTTCGCCACGAAAAGCCTTTCAGCATGACGTTTTGTTTGGATTGCCATCGCGACCCCGCCAAGCAGATTCGTGATCCCAAGGATGTTTACAATCTGGATTTGAAAATTAGCGACGCTGAGCAGGAGAAAATGGGTAAGAAATTCGTTCACGACTGGAAGGTCAACGCGTCGCAGAACTGCTCAGCCTGTCACCGATGAAAATTATTCCACCAACTTGTCCTGAGCCCGAAGTGGGGCCGAAATATTGGCGCAGCCTCGACCAATTGGCGGAGACGCCGGAATTCAATCAATGGGTGGAGCGCGAATTTCCCGCGGGTGCCAGTGAGTTCAACGATCCACTTTCCCGCCGGCATTTCGTGAAAATCATGTCCGCCTCGTTCCTTTTGGGAGGCCTTGGCTTCACCGGTTGCCGTCGTCCCGAAGAACACATCCTGCCATTTTCTAAAATGCCGGAAGGTTACATTCACGGCGTCGCACATTTTTATGCGACGGCTAGGCCGACTCGTGGAAGCGCGGTCCCCTTGCTCGTCAAGTCGCACGACGGTCGCCCGACGAAAATCGAGGGAAATCCCAACGCTCCCGAAAGCAACGGCGGCACCGACGCATTTACCCAAGCGTCCATTCTCAATTTATACGATCCCGATCGCGCGATGCGATTCACGCACGGCGGCTCGGAGAAATCCACTGCGGAAGCGTTCGACGCTCTCGCGGAAATTGCCCAGAAATTTCAGGCGACAAGTGGCGAAGGGTTGAGCTTCCTGCTCGAACAAAGTAGTTCGCCATCGCGCGAACGCTTGCAAAAGCTCATCGCAGAAAAATTCCCGAAAGCCCGCTGGTTTTCTTTTGAGCCGGTGGATTTGAACGTGGAACGCCAGGCGGCGGCACTTTCGTTCGGCCAAGCGGTGGCGCCCGAATATCGCCTTGAAAAGGCGCGCCGGATTTTATCGCTCGACTGTGATTTCCTCGGCGCGGAAGAAGATTCTTTCCGCTCGATTCGTAGCTACGCTAAAGGTCGCAAGCTCGAATCGCCTTCCGATGACATGAATCGGCTCTACGTGGTTGAGTCGCTTTTCTCGGTTACGGGAATGAACGCCGATCACCGGTTGCGCGTTCAACCCAGCCAGATTCCGGCGCTCGCAGCGCGGCTCGCCTCTGAAATTCTGAAGGGCGGAAATCTACCGGGGTTGGCCGAGTTGGGGGCTTTGTTCAAGGGCGACGAGAAATGGATCGCTGAAACCGCCAAAGATCTGGTGCAACACGGAAAAGGGAGTGTCGTTCTCGCGGGACATCGTCAGCCGCTCGCGGTGCATCTGATTGCCCACGCCATCAACGGTGCGCTCGGGAGTCTTGGCGATGCGGTTGTGCTTCGCTCGATTTCAAAATCCACGGATGGATCAATCTCTGATCTGGCAAAGTCCTTGAACGCAGGCGAAGTCGATACGCTCGTTGTGCTTGGTGGCAATCAGGCCTACACCGCGCCGACTGATTTGAATTGGTCCGTGGCTCAAGCGAAAGCCAAGACCGTCGTTCGCCTCGGCTATTACGAAGATGAATCGTTCGCCGGTGCGACGTGGCATTTACCCGCTGCGCATTTTCTCGAATCGTGGGGTGATGCCCGGACTGCGGACGGAACCGTTCTCTCGATTCAACCGTTGATCGAGCCGTTGTTCAATGGCGTGACGGAAATTGAAGTTCTCTCACGCATCGGAGGGCTCAAAACGACCCGGCCTTTGGACATTGTCCGTGAAACTTTCAAAATGGTTTCCGGCCTTGATGCCTTCGACGAAGCATGGAAGAAATTTTTGCACGACGGCTATTTGGCGAATAGCGCTGCAAAGCCGGTGGACGCAAAAGCTAACTTACAAGCTATCGGCCAATATTTTTCTCCCGCCAAGCCTTCTGAAGAGGTCGCTCAAAATACGACTGGTGCAGGGATTTTAAGTGATCCTGCTTTTCTCAAAACCATTCGCGACTTGGAGAAACGCAAGCTCGCAGAAGGTGGATACGAAATCGTTTTCCATCGCGATTACAGCGTGGACGACGGGCGCTACAACAATAACGGTTGGCTCCAGGAGTTGCCCGATCCCATCACGAAAGTGGTTTGGGAAAATGTCATCATGGTCAGTCCGGCGACAGCAAAAGCGTTGGACTTGCAGGTAATAAAAAACCGTACGCAGAACGATTTAAAAAACAACGACCTGGGCGTAACGGAAAACAATGACATTCTGGAAGTCGAATTGAACGGGGGAAAAATCCAAGGCCCCGTTTGGATTCAACCCGGTCAGGCTGACAACACGATCGCCTTGGCGCTGGGCTACGGTCGCTGGAAGACCGGACGAGTTGGAACCGGCGCCGGCTATAACGCCTACAATCTTCGCACTTCTGAAACTCCCTGGTACGCCACTGGCGCGAAGGTTCGCAAAACCGGAGGCGTTCGCCGCGTGGTCTCGACACAGGAACATGGCTCGATGGAAGGGCGTCCGATTGTCCGCGAGGCAAACATCGAGCAGTTCAAGGCCAAGCCGGATTTTGCGCACCACATGGATTTGGACTCGCATGTGCCAAATGCGGGCCCGATTTACCAGCATCCTTATAATTCTCATCCTGCCCTGAAGAGCGACGTTCATCAGTGGGGCATGTCAATCGACATGAATTCCTGCGTCGGTTGCAATGCGTGCGTGGTGGCTTGCCAGAGCGAAAACAACATACCCATCGTTGGCAAAGACCAGGTCAACAAAGGCCGCGAAATGCACTGGATGCGGATCGATCGCTATTACACTGGAGAGATTTCCGATCCGCAGGTCGCCAATCAGCCGATGCTCTGCCAGCACTGCGAAAGCGCCCCGTGCGAAAGTGTTTGCCCGGTCAATGCGACTGTTCATGACGAAGAAGGCCTGAACATCATGGCCTACAATCGTTGCGTGGGCACCCGGTATTGCGGCAACAACTGCGCCTGGAAAGTCCGCCGGTTCAACTTCTTCGATTTCAACAAACGCCCGAACGACTTGGCTGACATGTCGAAAGGCGCGCGTGGAAAACTTTATCAGGGACCGCTCGCCAAACGGGAGCCGCTCGAATACGACCTGATCAAGATGATGAAGAATCCGGACGTGACAGTTCGGATGCGCGGCGTGATGGAGAAATGCAGCTTCTGCATCCAACGCATCGAAGGCGCGAAGATTTCTCAGAAGGTCAAGGCGGGCGCGTCGGACAATGTCCGCGTTCCCGAAGGCACGTTCACGACGGCCTGCGCACAGGTGTGCCCTGCGGAGGCAATTGTTTTTGGCAATATTCTCGATGAAAACAGCCGCGTCGCGAAGCTGAAGAAGCAGGAGCGCAATTACGCCGTTCTTGGATTCCTCGATACAAAACCGCGTTTGACTTATCTTGCGCGCATTCGCAATCCGAATCCGGCGATGCCCGATTACAAACAATATCCCGCCAGCTTTGAAGAATATGAGACTTCCAATGGCGCGTCGGGCGAGCATGAATCGTCCCCCGAAATGAAGCATTCTGAACCTGCCGAGAAAGGAGCGCATTAATGTCTGAGGTCACCACAGTCAAAGTGCAAGCTCCTCCGCGCGAACTCGAACGCGAACCGTTGGTCCTGAATAATCACAGCTTCGGCTGGATCTCGGATAAAATCGCCGGAATCGCCGAGGGCAAGACTGCCAAGTGGTGGTGGCCCGCGTTCATCATTAGCGCCACGGTCATGCTCATGATGTTCTCCTGTATCGCTTACCTGATTTCAACGGGAGTGGGCGTCTGGGGTTTGAACAACCCGGTCGGTTGGGCGTGGGACATCACGAACTTCGTTTTCTGGATTGGTATCGGTCACGCCGGAACTTTGATTTCTGCCGTGTTGTTTTTGCTCCGGCAAAAATGGCGAACCTCCATCAATCGCGCCGCGGAAGCAATGACGCTTTTCGCTGTCGTTTGCGCCGGTATTTTCCCGGTCATTCACACCGGACGTGTTTGGTTTGCCCTTTATCCTGGCTACCTGATCCCAATGCCAAACTCGAACAGCATCTGGCCGCAATTCCGTTCGCCCTTGCTCTGGGACGTTTTCGCCGTCTCGACTTACGGAACCGTCTCGTTGCTCTTCTGGTACACTGGCCTCGTTCCTGACCTGGCGACGATGCGTGATCGCGCGGTGACCAATGGACGCAAATTTTTCTATGGCATTTTCGCCCTTGGTTGGACCGGTGCGAATCGTCACTGGAGAAATTACGAGAAAGCCTATTTGCTTCTCGCCGGCATCTCGACGCCGCTGGTGCTCTCCGTGCATTCCATCGTGTCATTCGACTTCGCGGTGTCGCAGGTTCCAGGATGGCACACCACGATCTTTCCGCCTTACTTCGTGGCTGGTGCAATCTTCTCCGGATTCGGCATGGTGCTGACCTTGATGCTCCCGCTGCGCACGATCTGTGGATTGCAGGATGTGATCACGCTCCGCCACGTGGAATTGATGGGGAAAGTCATTTTGGCCACGGGCTCGATCGTCGGTTACGCCTATGGTATGGAATTTTTCATCGCCTGGTATGGCGGCAATCCTTACGAAAAATACGCGTTCATGAACCGCGCCTTCGGTCCCTATTGGTGGGCTTATTGGAGCATGATTATGTGCAACGTAATCACGCCGCATCTATTTTGGTTCAAGAAAGTGCGCCGTAACGTCGTGGTGGTATTCATCATCTCGATCTTCGTGAATATCGGGATGTGGTTCGAACG
This sequence comes from Verrucomicrobiota bacterium, assembly GCA_039917795.1. GTDB lineage: Bacteria > Verrucomicrobiota > Verrucomicrobiia > Limisphaerales > CANJXF01 > CANJXF01. The sequence continues at coordinate 5,019 of JBDSIW010000478.1, forward strand.
GTTCGTGATCATCGTCACCTCGTTGCACCGCGATTATCTGCCGTCGAGCTGGGGATATTTTAAACCGAGTTGGGTGGACATTTGCACATTCATCGGATCGTTCGGTTTGTTTTGCACACTGTTCCTGTTATTCATGCGTTTCCTGCCGATCATCGCAATTTCTGAAGTCAAAGGTGTGACGCCGCAGGCCGATGCCCACCATCCGTTGGGCGGCGCGAAAAGTGGAGGACACCACTAATGGCGAATCCAGTTCAAACTTCAACTGGCACGACTTATCCGACCTTGGTGCGGCATCACGCGATCATCGCGGAGTTCGACACGCCGGGCGACGCTATCCGGGCCCGGCTGAAATAGATCCACCACATGGCGATGGCGCCCGTGAAGGCGACAACGGCGG
>JBDSIW010000479.1:0-3960 GCA_039917795.1 Verrucomicrobiota bacterium
TCCAGGCGGAAGCTGACGTTCGTCGAGCCGACCGTGAAACCGCCGATTCGCGAGGGGCGATCGGCTTTCAAACGGTAGAAGCCGCTCTGGCCTGATTCCTTCGGGCCGCTGACGCGCTGGGAGCCAGCATCATAGGTGGCCGGTTTGCTCGTGTAGGGACCCTCAACCCGACCGGCGGATTGCAACGTGATCGTGATCGAAAGGTCGTTGGGCGAGCCTGGGATCGGCGTATTCAAATACGGAAACACGGAGCTGAACATGCTGGCATTGACGAGCGCGCCGTCGGTAAAGGGCAACTGACCGGAAGGCGCATCGTTTGTGCTGAGCAGTTTTCCCATCACCACGCGTAGCGCGATGTCCACCACGTCGTCACCGGGGCGACGTCCATTCGGAAAACCCGCCACGTCGCCGCCGATCACGCCGAGGTTATTTTGGCTGGACGAAGGAGCGGCTGCGATGCCGGTGTTCAGGCGCAGGAGTTCGCCCACGCCGCCATCAGCATTAAGTCCGGAAACGCCGGTGAGGAAAACGGCCACTAGGTCGTTCCGCGGAAAGTTGGTTGGAGCTCGCACACCGGCAGCGCTAAAGAGCAGTTCGATGAGCGCGGGCAAGGTCGGGTGCGTGACATAATCGATGAACTGCGGATCGCCGCCGGGCACGCTGGCGTTGAATTTATCTTTGTCCTGCAAGCCGATCACGACCTCGTTGACGAGAGGCTGGCCGAGGCGCGAAACCTGCACAAGATTGCTCCCCTCCATCCGGCTCGCCGTGGTCCAGCCAGCGATGATGCCGTTAGTGGAACCGACCAGGGCGCTTTTTGGAATCTCCAAGACGAACGCGGTCACATTCTTATCGTTCAGGCTGTCCTTCTCTCCATCAACGGGGCCCAGAGGATTGCTTAAATTCACCAGGTCGAACGTCTCCCCCAGATTCACGACGAAAGGGTCCTTGCGCTGGCCGACAAACACCCGGCCCGGAATGGCGCTGCCCGGAAGGTTGATCGAGTAGATATAGGAATCGGCATACGCCTTGTAATCCGGAATGGATTTGTTGCCGATGTTGTCAACCGGCTTGGTGAAGACGGTCGAGCCATTGGCCGCGTTGGTGACGGGCGTGCTCGATCCGGTGCGGCGGGGTCCCTGGATCACGTTGAGGGTGTATTGCTGGCTCACGTTCAGCGCGGCGTCGTTGGTGGCGCTGATCTGGCCGGCGTTGATCAAGGGAATTGAGTTCGTCCGCCGATTTCCCACAGGGCCGATGGGCAGCGAGATGTTTTTGAAGACGTTCTGGAAACGGAACTGAAAGGTGATGTCTTCGGCTGCATTCCCGTTGTTGTCGATGTGGATTTCGTAAACCGCGTTGGTGTCGAGCTGAAAATAATTCGGCCCGCCGTAGGCGTCCTGGAGCGGAACATAATTCGCGACGATGGTCACGAAGTCCTGCCGGTTGTTTTCGTAGCTGTTGAACATGTAGAAGTCGGTCGCATCGAGCTTTGGGCTGGAGGTGATCAACGGGGCTTCACGATGGCTCGAGGCCGGAAGTTGCAGCGCACTCGCGCTGACAATGCACGCCGTCGTTATTCCGATGGCTTTTTTTAATCTCATATTAATTTCCTTTTTATGTGTGTGTGGTGAACAGCAGGCCGAGCACAGTGCTTTGGCATTACTGTTTCCGTACCTGCTATACGCATGGAGCCGGGATTTGGATGCATTCGGAGCAAAATAATATCTGCGAGGGCTTTACCTCAAATGAGCGGACACGACAGAAGGTTTGGATTCATCCACCTTCGGATAACATTCTCGAAGGTCTGGTCGGCTTTCGTGACCGCCTTCATCTCGGCTTCAATCTTCGAGAAATCTTCGGGCGAAATGCGGTGCGACAACCCACGTCGTAGTAGAAACCGTTTTCGATGGGCGGATCGGCGGCGAATTGCGCGTCAGGCCAGAGTTTCAGAATGTCCGTCGCCAATCCATGCGCGAAGAAATGGCGAACCGTTCGAGGTCGGTCATCTTGTTGCGGTCCTCGAAAGACTTGCGTTCAGATTACATAAAAATCTAATTTAGCCGCAGGGAGCAATTTAACCGCAGAGGCGCAGAGAAGAAAAGGAACGAAATTGCAAAAGTTTACTCTCGCGATGTAGGAGGTTCCGACCACCACCACGCTCCGATAAATAAAGACCATTTCCTTTCTTTTCTCTGTATCTCTGCGGTTCATTCGCGTGTCAATGCCGTTTGCCGTCGTCGTGGCAGATCATATCAATCACCACGGTGCTGGCGAGGATGAGCACATCGTCTTCGCCATCGGTGATGTCCACGCCGTAAGTGTCATTCCACGCGAACCAGCGCTTCGATACTTCGGCCACTTTCCGCCCGCCGCGTTCAAAGGAGTATTCCATGTCCAGGAAACTCCCCTGCGCTTCGAGGTCATCCGGCCCTGGCACGTCCACCGTGAATTTACAGCGGAGAAAGGTGAACAGATGCTTCTTCACGACCGCCAGCAATTCATCGCCGCGCGTGATTTCGTAAGTCGGTCCCCACGAAAGAAGCTTTTGGCGGATGAACGCGAGTTCGTTGCCGCTGAGATCTTGAAATGAAAGTTTGTTCCCGATGCTGAAGGCGCGTCCATCCACGAAGAAGACGTTTTCCCCGGCATCGTTCTTGATGTGGAAATCGTCGCCCCAGGAAAAGAGCTTTTGTTTCATCAGGTAGCGCATAATTGATGTCGGTTTAGTAACGCCTTGAACTTCAGGTCGAGGCATATAGGCCCATCACGTTAGAGGGACCAACGCCCGAGTGTGGGCACGGCCGCAAATTCCCGGATGGACGAAACATAAAGACGCTCCAAGAGCCTGGCAATTTGAAATGAACCCGAACTCCGAAGTAGCGTCCGGGTAAAATTGTGCCGGAGCGCGGCGTTCACGCCGCTTCAACGTGTGAAGGTTTTTGTGCGCTCGCAACACTACCCCGGCGTCCAGCGACGAAGCGGCGTAAACGCCGCGCTCCGTTCCAGTTCCTGCGTTCTATTTCGGAGTTCGGGATTAAGGGAACGGCGGCGCGTGGGCCGGGTCGCCTTTCCAGAATGCGCCAACCTCGTTCCAGAACTCCGCGCTTTGATGGTCAATGCTCTGGTGATTGCCTAGAGGAATCTTCCAAAGTCGCTTCGGCCCAGCGTAACCGTCGAAAAGCCGGCGGCCAAATTTTTCCGGCACCACGCGATCTTTGCCGCCGACCACGATTGCCAGCGGGCCGCGATAATGGCTGAGGTATTCAGCAGATGGAAAATAATCCACCATCAACCATCGCGCCGGGAGAATGCGAACGTGATATTGCGCCACATCGACAAGCGAGTTGTAGGGCGCGAAGAGCAACACGCCAGACACTTCATTCGAATGCATTCCCGCCAGATGCGCGGCGACTCCGGTGCCGAGCGATTCGCCAAGGAGGTAAACCGGTCCGATCTTCGGCAAATCTTGAAAAGCGTCGTCTGCTGATTCGAACAACGAACGTTGACTCGGCACTCCGGGCCGGTCGCCGAAGCCGGGATATTCGAGAATGAAAGCATCCATCGCCAGGAATCCGCTGAGAGCTTTGGCGAAATCGACGCGGTCGATGGAACAGCCGCCATTGCCATGAGTGACGAGTACTCGGCCTCGCGCTGGCTGATTGGCGGCCATTCGCTTCCAGCCCATGTTCCGACCGGTGGAATTCTTCCATCGTTCGAATCCGCGATCCGCCGCCAACCGCTCCAGAGCGACGGGTGATTCGATGGTGGGATAATAAAGCATGCGCCGCTGGAACGCGGCGCATCCGACGCAGGCAATCACGTAAAGAGCGAGTAGAATACACATTACTCGGCGGATGCGGCAGCGAACCTTCGGCTGGGAGCGATGAGATTTGTGGTTCACGTGAAATTCAATTCGTTCTGGCTTCGACACCTTTCCGGCCTTCGCCCGACAAAAGT
>JBDSIW010000480.1:0-3276 GCA_039917795.1 Verrucomicrobiota bacterium
GAAGCGGGAAGTTCAGGAAATCGTGCCCGCCGGTCAGGTGACGATTCCCCAAAATCCGTGAAAATAATATCTGAAATCGAAAATCGCAGCGCATTGGTAGGGCGCGTCACTCCGTTCTTGTCGGGACATATATCCTCTAGTGACCGAGCGCACAGATTGACGCGCCCTGCCGTTCGGACTTGGCGCTTCGGATTTCTTTCGGATTTCAACTTTCGCATTTCGGCCTTCGCCCTTGTTATATTCTCGTTCCTTTTCCTAACGCGACCCATCCACGCCGCCCTTATTTCCGAAAGTTCCTCTGAATTTTTCGGCTCCGGCGATTTCAATGGTGACGGAATTCCCGACGTGCTCGTGCTCGATAAAGCGACCGGCAATGCGCGCGTTGGCTATCAAAATACGAATGGCGAGCTCGCGTGGTCCGCGCCGTTGGTTACCGGAGTGGAAAATGCCAGCGGCTGCGCGATCGGCCATTTTTTGCAGGCCGACCGCGACGATCTGGCCCTCACGACTTTGGATTTGAACAGCGTGCCGCTGTTCAACCTCGCCAATACAAATTCCGCAAGCTCGCCCTACGCCGTGACGCCACCAACTGGAATTGGTCCGCACACCTTGATCGCCTTGGCCAAACCGCGAGATCCATCGCCGCAATTCGATACGCTGTTCATCGCAAGCGCCTACAACAACCAGCCCGCCGAGCAGCTCGAATTGGTTGGCTTTTTTCCCGGACCATTGACGACGACCTCGGGTCCGTACAGCGAGACGGGTTTCTTTGAACGCGGCAACGCGCTACAACTCACGACGAACGGAATCACCTTCGCGGTCGGCATGGTGCGCGGCAACACCAACGACGCGCTGCACATCTGGCAATTTACCAATTCACCGAATGTCATCGCTGCGTTGAGCAACCTGCCGCCGGGCAGCGATTACGTGTTCGGACAATTTGACGGACAAGCTCTGCCGCACTTCTGGTTCTATGTGCCCGGCCAATCAAACGTGACGATTCGCCCGCTGATTTCCAGTGGAACTGGATATGGATTCGGCGCGGCGATTTCGTTGAACTTCACGCAAGCGGTTCAAAATATTTATTACGTGGCGCAAGGCAACGACGGCACCGCGTTCCTCCGATTTGGCGACGGCATCCAAGGCGCGCGATTGCCCGGAGGTTCGCCCCAACTGGCTCCGAAATACAGCGCCGGAGCGGGAGCGGCAGGCAACGTATTCACTGGAATCGCGGAATTGAACGATGGCCGGTTCGCGCTCTTGAGCGCGCCGACCGGAACGCTCAGTTCGGTGCAGGCGCGCGTGATGACGTTCGACGGGACGAACTACACGCAAATCAGTTCCAACAACCTGCCATCGGTCACAACGCGCAATACGCGGGCAACGGTGTGGCTGTTCCAAACCGAACCGTTCACCAATACCGCCGCAACCCTCCTCGGCTCGATCAGCGCGCCGGATTGGAGCAGCGGCATTGTTAGTTTGTCGGGTTCCATTTCCGTGCGCGTCGAGAACGATTCCGGCGCGGTGCCCGGCCTCGGCAGCCCGGCCACCAACAGTTTTGGCGCGACGCCGTCGGGAACGACCTACGCGCTGCCAAACCAATATCGCAGCGACCTTTCGTTTTTCAGCTACGCACCGCCGCGCGCCGCCGAGCAGTTTCCCATCACGATTTCTCCGCCGCCCGGAAGTTATGGCGGGCCGATTCAGATTTCTTTCATTAAGACGAATTTTATGACGGTTTTCTACCGCGCGGGCGACGCAGACATCTGGCGCGCGTATGGCGGTCCCTTTGCGCTGACGAATGATGCGACCGTTCAATATTACGGAAGAATTTCAAACGGCCCGCGCGGACGGCTCCATTATGCCAGCTACACCGTTGGTCACTCAAAGTTTTCAGCGGAACCGCCAGTGAAATTGCCGGGAAGCGATACGAATTCGCCGCCTGGCGTGAACACAAATTATTTCCAGCTCTCGGCCAACGGCACAGTGTTCTACAGCCGGCACACGGCATTGGCGGAATTGGGCAAATTCCAAGGCCCATCGTCGTATCTCAGTTTCGCCAACAGTCCTTTCAATGGAACCGGTTTCAATTATTTTTACCTGGAGAATTTCGAGGATGGCGCGTTGAACACGCCTGGGGCGACTCCCAGCGCGGGATGGATTGTGGCCACAGCCGCCGGCGGTGCGGACTCCGTCGATCCGGGCGGGCGTTCCTATTATTCTGGTGGATCGCAAACGAATCTCACGATCACGTTCAACGCCGCGGCGCTTGGTGGAAAACTTCCCACGCACGCAGGCATCGTCTGGACGGATGTGGGTAACGTGACCTCGGGCACGTTCGGTTTCGGAACCGTGCGGTTCAGCGCGCGCGATGCGAATGGTGTTTTGATTGGGACCAATCAAGGCGTCAATTTGGGAAATGGATCGACGGCTGCGTCGCAGGCGGAGGATCGTTTTTTTGGCGTGGCCAACGCGGGAGGAATTTCCAGCATTAGCATTTCCATGCCAAACAGCGTCGATTGGGAAGTCGATCATTTGCAGTACGGCTACCTTGATCCGGGTGGATTTAACGACGCCATCTGGGCGATCAATCTCGACGGCTCCGGCGAGACCTACATCACCGACGGCGCGCGCCCAAGGGTATCGCGCGATGGAAAATGGCTGGCGTTCCTCCGCGAAGGCGGCGCCGTGACCACGCAAGGTAACCTTTGGGTGCGGAATCTTTCCACGGGTGCAGAAAGCCGCTTCTTCACGAACACCGATGCCATCATGGGCTACGATTGGAACGGGACGAACGAATTGGTTTTCGATAACAACTGCGTTCTGCTGCGCCAGACCTTTGGTGGAACGCCGACGCAACTCCCGCTCGCCCTGACTCCTCAATGTTTGAATGGCGCGCCCGTGATCAATCCCGTGGATGGGCGGCTCGCTTTGCACAACTTGAACGCAAATGCTCCCGGCGTTTACGTCGCGCCACCCGACTGGTCCTCGCGCGCGGTCGTTCCTGAGCCGTCACTCCTGCGCTTTCGTTGGCCGGGCTGGTCCTTCGACGGCTCTCGCCTGGTAGTGGCAGATCGAGTTTCCTCGAGTTTCATTAACACCGGCGTGAACCTATGGATCGCCACGCCCGATGGATCCAGAATTCATCAGATCACTGCTTTAACCGAACCGACCGGTGGATTCCCGCGCGGAGCCATCTGGACGCCCGACGGACGCGCATTGGTGACTGCCGGAAGGATCAATGGCACCAACGGGCTTTGGGTGATTCCGCTTTCT
>JBDSIW010000481.1:0-3493 GCA_039917795.1 Verrucomicrobiota bacterium
CGATCTGAGCGCGCGCGGCCTGCTGCTGCGGGCAGGGACGCTGGTGGACGCCACGCTGATCGCCGCGCCCTCTTCCACCAAGAACAAGGACAAGCAACGCGACCCGGAAATGCACCAGACGCGTAAAGGCAACCAATGGTATTTTGGAATGAAAGCGCACATCGGCACGGATCGCGACAGCAAGCTGGTGCACACGGTGGTGGTCACCGCAGCGAACGTGGCCGACGTGACGCAGACGGCGGAACTCTTGCACGGTCAGGAGCAGCAGGTCCACGCGGATGCAGGCTACACCGGCGTGGAGAAGCGCGCCGAGATCGTGGCATTGGAACGAAGGATAGACTGGCAGATCGCGCGCAAGCGCGGGACGATCAAAATCATGGCTGAAGGCGCGGAGAAAGCGGCGGTCAAAGCCGCCGAGAAACTCAAAGCCTCGGTCCGGGCGTTCGTAGAGCATCCCTTTCACATCGTCAAGAACCTCTTCGGTCACCGGAAAGTGCGGTATCGCGGGCTGGCGAAAAACGGGCATCAACTCCACACGCTCTTTGGTCTGGCCAACGTGGTGATCGCCGGGCGGGCGGCGGCGGGGGCCTGAAAAAAAGTGCGCCAGACCAGTTGCGGCGGAAAAAACACCAGCTAAACCCCTCTCCCCAACTACGACAGACCTGCCAACCGAGGTTCGCAATCACACTTTCTGCTTCGCCCTCGCCGGCTCCAACCGCCCAAATCAGAATTCACTCAAAAGCACCTTTATTCAGCGTATCCCTAACACCATTTCGACGTGCGGGGGAGGTTGGCCTTCTGATTCCAACAAACCGCTCCAGCCGGTTAGGAGCATTACGGGCGTGGACGGTGATTCGCCCTTGATTATTTGGGCCACTTGTCGCCCGTCCACGTAGGGCATGCCCAAGTCTGAGATAACTATATCGAAAGGCTCATTCTGCGCGCGTGCATTCACAAATGCCGCAATTCCCGCCCGCCCGCCTTCGGCAACTTGTACCCGGTGGCCGCCGATACCGAGAAGTTCCTGCATCAAATCGCGCAAGGCGGGTTCGTCATCGATATACAGAATGCGCAGCGCCGAGGCAGGAACCAAAGCGGCGTGGGCTTCCTCTAAAATCTCTGTGTCGCCCGGTTTATAAACCGGAAACACAACGCGCATCGTGGTGCCATGGCCCACCTCGCTCTCGATCTCAATTGTGCCTTTGTGTCTTTCCACAATTCCAAAAACCATGGCCAATCCCAACCCTGTGCCACCGGTGCTGCTTTTGGTGGAGAAGAATGGTTCCAGACAGCGTTTACGCGTCTGTTCATCCATGCCGATACCATCGTCCCGCATTTCCAAAATCACTCGCTCCGCGCCCTTGTAAGGCGGATCTTCGCCAGCCGCCAGTGCCGTGGTTAAAGTGATGGTGCCGCCTTGGGGGAGAGCCTCGACCGCGTTGAGCAGTAGGTTCGTCACCGCTTCCCGCAACTCCGAGCCATTGCTGAAAATATCCGGCAATCCTTCGGCAAGCGAAGTTTTGATCGAAATGGAAATCCCTTTTCCCTGCGGAATATCGCGCCAGCGTGGACGCGTCATGTCGATCACGCTTTGGGTGATGAGATTCACATTCACCGGTTGTAACAGTTCCTTCGTGTCTCGCTTGCGATAGAATTCCCGGATGTTTACGACAATTCGCGCAATGTCTTCGCCTGCGGTCTTGATGCACTCCAGGTAGCGTTTGTTCTTGTCGCACATATGCTCCGTCCGCATGACCAATTCGGCGTAAGCCACCACCGGGGAAAGCGCGTTGTTTATGTCGTGACCGATCCCGCTGGCCATTTGACCGAGCGCCCGGAGGCGTTCCTGTTGCGCGACAATATGCTGGGTTTGACGCAACTCTGAATAAACCTGTTTCAGGTCGCCGGTAAGTTTCGCCTGCGACAGCAGGGTCTGATACTTTTCTTCGGTGGAAAAGATTTTCATTTCCAACTCCCGTTTGCGCTCTTTGACGGAGGAGATTTTTCTAACCATGCGCCGGGTCCCCATCTGCACCTCTTCAAGCATCAAAATGACCACCCAGGCAAAAAGTCGCGCTGATCAACTGCTGCTCCACCGCAGATTTTGAACCGCACTGTCTGTTCCCGAACGAGACACCAATCATCTCGAATTTTGCATCCCGGAATAGGATTGAAGGTGTTGGGTTAGGAAGTGGTTCGCCGTGCGTGGGATATCACGGAATCCACCTGCCCGTGATTTCGCACGAAAAATCTTGCTGAATGGAGCAGTGGTTTGCGGAAATTCGTCCTTGAAAATGAACGCTTTGCCGGTCCGGGATCCTTTTACCCGTGGCGCCGACGCTTTTCCCGCGTTTCAAAAAATTTCCCCAACGCGCCGGCATAAGGCTGGTCGGTGCGCAACTGCATCGTGTCAATATTGGCGGAGCGAAGCATTCGCAATAGATCGGCCTGGGATTTTGCCTGTCGTTCCGCAAAAGCCGTCCGCTTGCGCGAATCGTTTGTGTTGATTTCCACGACTTCGCCAGTTTCAGCATCCTTGAAAATCAAGCGTCCGAGCGGCGGAAGTTCCAGCTCATAGCGATCGATCACCTGAATGGCAATCACATCATGACGTTTGTTGGTTGAGCGCAGGGAAACAAACGCAGTTTGGGCCAATGACTGGGAAAGAAATGAGCGCGTTGCCGACACCTTATCAGACGCGCGCTTGGTTGGCTCACCAATAAAATCCGAAATGACAACTGCGATGGCCCGATGAGCGGTTACACGATTGAGAAATTCCAGCGCTTCGTTGAGGTTGGTCCCACGCTTCTTCGGCTCGTGAAAAAGAATTTCGCGAATCACACGCAACACGTGGCGACGACCTTTCTTGGGCGGAATATATTTTTCAACTTCCTCGCTGAAAAGAATCACGCCCACTTTGTCGTTGTTGCGAATCGCGGAGAAGGCGAGCACGGAGGCAATTTCCGCAGCGAGTTCGCGTTTGGATTGCGCGCCGGAACCAAAAAGTCCCGAGCCGCTCACATCGACGACGAGCATGAGCGTGAGTTCGCGTTCCTCGACGAATTTTTTTACGAACGGATGATTCATCCGCGCCGTCACGTTCCAATCAATCGAGCGGACTTCATCGCCGGGCTGATACTCGCGCACCTCCTCGAAATTCATGCCCTGACCTTTGAAGACGCTGTGGTATTGCCCACCTAGCGTTTCGGTCACGAGCCGGTTTGTGCGCAGCTCAATCTGCCGGATTTTTTTAAGGATTTCGCGGGGAATCATGGCGAATTGCGAATTGCGAGTGTTGAGTTGAAGGAATAAATTCTCGCCATGAGCATGACCGAACTAATCGAAAAAATGCGCCCGATGCCAACCGAAGAAAAACGCGCATTCGTCGAAAAAGTTTGGGAAGAGTTCGGCGACGAACTCGGCTGGGTTGACCCTGACCTGACGCCGGAGCAAACCGCTGAACTGGATCGTCGTCTTGCTGAATTTGAAAAAA
>JBDSIW010000482.1:0-12181 GCA_039917795.1 Verrucomicrobiota bacterium
GGCGGGCCAGTTCATCTATTGCGTGAACGAAAAAGGGCTGGCCCAGGTGGTGGACACGTCCAAGGTTGAAGGTGAAGTGGCCAGCGAACTTGACCTGGGCGAAACGATTTTGAGCACACCCTCCATTGCGCACGGCGCGATCTATTTCCGCAGCGACACACGGTTGTGGAAAGTGGCTAACGCCAGATTGTGAGCGTCCCGAGGGCTGCGGGCGCTTGAATTCTTCAGAGCAGATTCTGATACGCCAGCCAGAGAGAGCGAAAATATTTCAGGACGCGCACGGGATCGGTGCTCTCGGAAATTTCCGCCAGGCAATAGCCAGTAAATCCGCTCTCATTCAAGGCCGCCAGAAGTTTTCGGAACGGATATTCATCCAGGTAAAGATCGCGCATGTGCACACTGAAGATTTTATCTTTCAGGAGGGCGAAGTTCGCATCGAATCCTTTGCCTTCGAGATCCGTTTGATTTGAGTTCCAGCATGCGCCGACGTTATTATGATTCGCCACGTCGAGCATCGCTTTGATGTTCGGCACCATTTGCGAATCTTTCCCGTGAACCTCCAACCGGATCTTCTGGCCGTGTTCCGCGCCGAACTCGGCGATCTCGCGCAATGATTTGCCAATTTGCTCGATGGTTTTTTCCACTGGAACTTCCGCGGGCAAACCGTTGGGACGAACTTTCACGCCGGTTGCGCCAACGTCCTGCGCGAGGATGATATACTCCTTCGTCGCGGCGATGTCCTTGCGCAACTTCGTCTGGTCCGGCGTGTGGAAATCGAACGCGCTACCCAGGCCCATCAACTCGATCGGCGAATCGTTGAACCGCTTCTTCACCTCTTCGCGTTGCGCCTTCTTCAACTCCACTTCGACTCCATGCTGATGCGAGGTGCGCAACTCCACACCTTGAAATTTTGCCTCCGTGCAATTCTTAATAATCGCCGGCACGTCCCAATCCTTGGCGATGTTGTAAGTGACGATGCCCAGTTTCATTTTGGGTTTGCCCGTGACAAAACTGGATTGCTTCGGAGTTTCAGCGGCAAGCGCGGCGAGGCGGAAGAGGCTGGCGGCGCCCACGGTGAGCCCGGCGGTTTTCAGGAATTGTCGGCGATCAGAATTCATATTGGTTTCAAATGTAAAAAAACGAAACCCTCGGCTCAAGATACTTTCGGCTTAAAGGCTACATGGTAATCGCCAGACCGATCTGGCGAAGGTTATTCAAGAATCGTGTGCTGATGGCTTTTGGTTTGGCTCGTGCCAAGCCTGGAAGCAAGAGGGAGGCAGCAATGGCGATGACGACCAGCACCTCGATCAGCGTGAGGGTCTGGCGTCCCGGCCAGCAGGTGGGCGGTCCTGGTTGTTTCAACTCGGAGCAAGTTCGGACCGCTCTCACCGCGCGTTGTTCGTTTCCCCGGAATTTGCGGGATGCCTTTTCGAGTTCGATTTATCGGCGCCGAATCGAATCGCCACGTACTTTCGCGTTTCCGAAAGGCGGAAACCGGATTTCTGAATTTCCTTGGCAATTTCCGGCATGTGGGCGGCTCCCCAGGGCACCACGAGGATTTCCGATTGCGGCAAGCGCAGTTCAACTTCCTGGAGAAGGCGGCGATTGCGCTTGCGCAGCAAATCGTCCCAGAGCTGATTCTCGAAATGAGGAGGAGGGGAGTATTGCAAAAAATTCAGAACGGTCGCGGGGCTCATCCCTTTCGCTTGGACCAGCATGATCATGTTCAACAGCGCAATCGTATTCGTGGAAAATTCCGCGATATCCACGTCCGCCCGCACCATTTCGCCTTGGGGCAGGAATTCCTTTTGTTGCTCGGACAAGCCGAGCGAGGTGGCCATCCGGTTGTAACTGATCCGGTTGGTCAGCAGGTTGTGATCGTCGGATACTCCTTCCATCAACGTGATCGAGTTGGTCGGGAAAGATAGCGCGAGCTTCCGGTAGAACTCAGAGTCGGCAACGTGCGACATGGGAAAAAGCTGAATCGATTTGCCGTCGGCGCGAACATATTTCCGAACTTCAACCGTCAGGCCGGTCGGACGCAAGGCCAGAAACCCGTCGCTGAAATGATCCACGGCCAAGGCGGCGCAAAGGGCGAAATATCCGAGCAAAGCGGGGAGAAGAACGAACACGTTCAGGGCCAGGAACCCAAAGAGATTTCGCCAGGTAAAGCGTCCGGGTTGGAGCTGGCTTTCCCGCATCAATGGCCAGCGAAAGGCGAAGCGATCCTGCAACGCCTGGAGAACGAAGAGCCCGAGCATCACCTGGACGAGCGAAATGACCCAACTCACCATTTGCAACCGGCTGAAAAAATAAATTGAAAATGGAATCGAGATCAGTGCCGCGGCCGGATTGAAAAGCACGACTGGCAGAAACAGTCGTTTGGGAATCGCGCGCGTCAGTCCAATCAGAAAATAAACCAGGATGGCGATGGCGAGCGCGCCGAGAAAAACCATCCCCCGTAGTCCAGTCAGGAGGTGATTGTTGAAAAAGAAAATGAGCGAATCGTCGATGAGGGAAATGCCGCCATCGATAAGAAACAAGCCAAGGCACAGGCTCAGCAGAATGGTGAAAAAGTGTTCGGCCCGAGATCGATTTTCGCTCGGTTCCGGTTTGAAAGGGAATGAATTCCCCGCGCTCTGCGATGTCTCTGGTGGTTTTGCCTGCGGAGGTAGGAGCGGCGGAATCGGGCCTTCCCTTTTCTGAGAGTTTGGATTGGGAGAATCGGTGGGTTGCATTCGAATTTTGAGAGATGCTTCGGCCATCCTGCGTTGGGCGTCGCGATTAGGCAATCCCCGGAGCAAACGAACGTGAAAACAAATTTGCCTCTCAAAAGCGACCTGCGCGAATTCGGTAGAAAACCATTTCCGAGTCTTTTCCGAGCGGATCCGTCCACGATTGATTGGTTTTGCCCGCGATGAATGTATGGACGGCCGTCCATCCTCCTGACCCCGATTCAAAGGAGCTTTCAATGACGTAATGCTGGTTCGTGGCCAGATTCGACAAATTCAATTCGAACGCGCCGTCGCGCACCCGGGCTGACTCGATCCGCGCGGACGTGGTTTTTTCCGTCGGTAAGTCACCGGAAAACACAGCGGGTCCGATCAACTGAATTCTTTTTCCAGCCGCGACGAACTCCCGCACGTTGCGTGACTCGAAGTAGCGCTGGAATTTTGGGACGTCCATCCCGTCAAACGCGATCTGTTCGGGTTGCTGCACGAAGCGAACCGCCGAATCGCTCCGGTAATAAATCCAACTCCGTGCGCCGGCCATGGCCTCGCTCCACCAGAGGTGAAATTCTCCCGCGTCGATGGATACGCGTGAGCCGAGATTTTTCACATTGCTGCCGGTTTCCGAGCGCGAAATGGTTTGGTAAATCTCTTCGACTATCCCTTCGCCGTGGTTGAGCACATGGCTCGTTCCGTCAAATAACTGGTAGCGAAACCGGGCGCGGCAATGGCGAATATCTTTTTCTTCGTGAGAAATCATCGCGTCGTTGCGCGTCTCGCGAACGAATTCGAGAACCAGAACCGAATGAGCGCTGACCACCATGATAGGCCGTCCGTGTTCCACTCGCAGCGTTTTGCTCCGCACGGTTTCGGAGTGAAGCGATGTCAGCGACAGCACGCAAATCAAGGTCGCGAGCGGAAGTTTTAGATTCGATTTTTTCATAGGTCGGAACCAATGGTTGGACGGAATTTCAAATGAATTACTCCCGGCTAAAAAAATTCGAAAGCCAAACCAATTCGCGTATTGCCCATTAGAATCGATTCTCACTCGCGGACGGCCGAGCAAACCATTTCCAATACGCGGCGAATTCCGTCATCTCCCCCTCGGCTGGGTTCCTGAAATGGCGTCCCGGGAATCGGTTGCCAGTCAACCCCCGCGGTGCTTGGCTCAGGTTGCGGGATGCTGGTGAAGTTCGGATCGTATTGCCCGTTACTTCCACCCATTTTGTAAATCATCAGGTCCAGCGACGGGACGCTTGTTGACCAAGCGCAATCGCTCAGGGAACCGCTGCGCCAGTGAACGTCTCGTTGTTCAATCCTGTGCGTTCCTTCAAAGAAATACTTACTTGGTTTCCCGCCGGGGCGAAAGTGAGGCTGAAGTCATAACGATTGATGCCTCCGACGCGATCCAGTTGCAGAAAAAAAGTGTCTTCGGTCAGCCATCGGCCCTTCGTAGCGAACGGCAGACTGATCAGCGTATCTGTGGAGAAGCGTTCAATCCCGTCAAGGCCCACGGGACAGTTCAACTCCTGTCCGAGCCGCGTCAATTTCACGGCGGCGTTTGACGACCTGGTAAATTGAAGACGCAATGCCGACAGATCCAACCCGTTAGAAGAAAGAGCGTAGCTCTTGCCTGAAATGCGGCGCGCCATCGTAGGCAGTTTTGGAAGTTTTTCCGGTGCAGGTGGACGCGATGCGGCGTCAATTTTCTGTTTCAGACGCTCGGCAGCGGCGGGATTCGCCGGCAGTGAGACGTCTGATTTCAGAGCTTTGAGAATAAATTTCGCGAGGACTCCCGGCTCGAAGCCGCCGCCAGTGAATACAAGCACCATGTCCTTGTCCGGCCAGACGGTGATGCGCTGCCCTCCCCGGCCCACCGCCTCAAACATGCCTGGGTAGTCCTCCCCTTTGACCCACCAGAAATAGCCATAGTGGTCGCGATTGCTCGTCCGCTGCACGTGCGCGCGCGTGCTCTCGCGAACCCAATCCTCAGAAATGATTTGATGATCTCTCCACCGCCCGCGTTGCAGAAAGAGCTGTCCAAGTTTCGCCATGTCGCGCGGATGTAATTGGAGATCGCCCCATCCGTGGTTGTTGCGGCGGGCATCCTCAGACCACATGACATCTTCAATACCGAGGGGCGCGAATAGCTCTCGACGTGCGAAGGCCAAAGCATTTGTGCCAGTCATCTGCGTGAGGATGGTGGACAACAGGTGGCAGTTGCCGCTGCAGTACGCCCAGCGTGCGCCTGGCTCAGCGATCGTTGGCAGGTCGAGCATGAACTGCGGCCAATCGGCGCTGCGGCGCATCTCAAAAAGTCGCGCTTCGTTCGGCTCGAAGCCGCAATCCCAGCCCGCTTGCATTGTCAGAAGATGTTCGAGTGTCAGCGCACGCTTGCGTTCGTCCAACGCCGCGACGGGGCGAGTTGGGAAAAAACTCAGCACCGGTTGCTGCACATCGCGCAGGTGCCGTTTCTCGATCGCCAGGCCGACCAGTGTGGAAGTGATGCTCTTCGTCACCGACGCGACGTCATGTCGCATCCCGGCACGATATGGATGGAAGTAGGCGTCAAGGACGAGACGACCGTGTCGAACAATCTGCACGCTGTGGACCGGAATTTCGCGCGCGGGAACCAAATCAAACATTTCGGCCAGCGCGGATGAGTCGAGTCCGACTTCCTCTGGCGTGGCGACTTTCCAATCATTGCCTGGCGCAGAGACGGCCGGGTTCTGTGCGCATACTTGCAATGTGGCAATTGCCAGACACGTCCATTCAATCGACGCGCGGCAGCGTGATAGAATTCCTCTTTTTCGCTGTGGTGCGTGTCGGTTGCTCTTCTGAGTCACGGCTTCGATTAAGTCAGGGTGCGTCCGAACACTCAAGAGAATGAACTGGCTAATTCATTCTCACCGCAGCGCTCACCATCTCTAGCACCCGGCGAATCCCATCATCTCCACCGCGGCTTCCTTCAACGAACGGCGTGGCCTGAATCGGCTTCCAATCATCGCGCGCGGTGCTTGGCTCAGGTTGCGGGATGCTGGTGAAGTTCGGATCGTATTGTCCGTTGCTTCCACCCATTTTGTAAATCACCAGATCGAGTGACGGCACGATGATGATGGCAAATCCGCCGGCACCGGATTTCCAAAAGGCATCGCGCGGCGCACCGGCAACGTGGCCGTCAGAATTGTGCTCGAATTGCAGAGTAAAGGGACAATGGGGATTGTAAGGCAAAGCCTGGTTGCACTTCGCGACGTAATCGGCAGGCACAAGTTGCTTCGCTTCCCATTTACCACCGCGCAGCAGGCAGTAACCAAAGCGCAGCGTATCGGTGGCGTGGACGGCGATGCTCCCGGCGCCATTCGCGTGCGGCATCATGAAATCGCCTCGGTGCAGACAATAACCCCACGCGCCCCAACCCATCGGCTTCGCGAGCCGAGCGTCGATGTATTTATCCAGTTCCATGCCCGTGACGCGCCGCAGGACCATCGATGCGATGTGCGGCTCCGGGGACGAATAGGAATAGCCCGCGCCCGCGTTCGTCCACATCGCGCAGCGCAGCGAGGTTTGATCGAGGTCGCGAATGTTTTGCCCCGGAGAAGCTTTCAGCGGAAAAGCTTTGCCCATGACAACAGCGGTGGGAGAACCCCCTTCGCCGTTGTAACCGCCCGTCATGCAGAGAAGTTGTCCCAGCGTGATGTCCGCACGGCGATCGTCATCAAGCTTGCCTTCGTCCGAAAATGCTTCCGGCAAATATTTTTGCGTGAAAACTTTCGTGTCGAGGCCATCAGGAATCTTGTCGCGAAACTCGCGCAGCATGATGCCGCAGGCGATGCTGGTGTAAGCCTTGCCCGTGGAAGCCATGTCCGGATTCACGTTGCGACTCGCGCGCCCGACGTATTTCTCGAACACCAGCCAGCCATTGCGCACGACGAGCAATCCGGCGTTCTGCGTGCAGCGCTGCGTGAAGTCCCACGCTTGGTCCAACCGCGGCAAATTCATTCCAGCGGACTCGCGGATCTGGGTCGGCTCCGCGGCGACGCGCCAGCCGCCCGCGCTATCGGGTGGAGGAAAGTAACCCGGTTGAACATTTGCGGAGCTCGCTCGACCTGCGGAAATCAAAACCAGAATCAACAAAGCTTTTCGGTAAATCGTGGTGGAGATCATATCTCGACGCTGCCAGACGATCGCCCGGCGAACAACGACTTTGTCGTTCGTTTCAATTTTTGGAATGCAAAACGCCGGGAGTCGATCTGCGATCGGGAGTTTTCCGCGCCTTCAGATTTCATTGGAGTTTTGTGCGCGCTTTCCAGATTGATCACGGAATTTGGCCGCTGAGCGCTTGACAGCAAACCACCATGTGATGTGCTTGGCCCTTCGACCCACACTTTCTCATTTATGAATCTTTCCTTTTTTTCTCCTCGTTCTGCCGCCAGGAATTTTTGTCTCATCGCATTGATCGGATTTCTTCCTTCTTCGGTGGTTTCTGGCGCTGACTTCGAAGGGGCGGCGTCCGTCTTGAAAAAGGTGGAGAAACAAAGTGCCTCAACCAATGCCGCGCCAGATGCGTCCGGCGACGCAACGCTGCGGAAAGATCTCAAAGAGTTTCAGAAAACGGTTGGCTCTTTGGCACCCGAGAAAGCCGCTGCGGGCTGGCTCGAATTGATTGGCCGCTCATCGAAACTTGCCGAGGAAGACCAGTTGGGATCGTCTGAGAGGCTCACGCCGATCTCCGCCGATGAATTGATTGAAGCGCTTCCTCCTCCGAAAGATTGGGCGGCGCTGGCCAAAGCCATCTTTGCCCGGCCCATTGCCAAAGAAGAGGGCGTGATGCGCGAAACCGGTTTGCGACTGCTCGCAACCACCCTGACGGGCGATACCGAGGCGCGAAAGAAGGAAATTGCCCTGCTGCAATCGAACGCGGAAAAAGCGGACGCGCAGACCGCCTACCTTTACAAGAGTATCCTGGAACAAATCAGCCAGGCGATGTTGGCCGCCATGGACGACCCGGATTCCGTCATAAAATCTTTGGAACGCCAGCTCGCTCAAAATAATGATCGGGCACCCGCATATCTTCGGATTCCTAATCTGGTTTCGCTCGTGGGGACGGCAAAATCCGAGGAGTTTCTGCGCAGGGCTTTGCTAAAAGAAAATTCGATTCTCAGTATCGAAGGCGCCAACGACACCTCGCGCCTCGCGCAAAAACTGGCTTTGGAAATGTTGGCCACGCTGAAGAAACCGCACTGGGAGTTGATCAATTCCCTGGATTCGGTCGAACTCTACGAAGCGATGGAGAAGCGTTTCCCGGAGGATAAGGAGAAAGTGCCTGCCGCTCCCCCGGCGGGATTGGAAAATCTTCCCGATCTATCGTTCCTTCCCGAGAACGGGCGAAATGAAAGGGGGAGGGCGCAAACTTATTATCTGCTCGGATTGATCAGCAAACAACGCCCGAAAGAGGCGGTGGCGGTTGCGAAAAAACTGGCCAAGGAAAAAGACGTATCCCTGCCGACCGAAGCGCTGAAACAAATGGAACGAACCGGTTATACGAAAGCCCTCGATGATTTCTTCTTTGAACTGCTTTCCCAGGATCCCACCTTGCCGTTCTGGAGCGACTACGTGCAACTGGCGGCGAAAGCGGGAAAAACGGATCGCATGCTGACTCTCGCCCGCGCCACGGCTGCCCGTGGTGACTTGAGCAAGGCAAAGAAATCGGTCATCAATCAAACGCTTTTCCGGGCACTGCTCGCTGCCGAGCAAGTGGACGAGGGCGTCAAAGAAATGCGGCGGTTCATTAAAGAAAATGCGCCGAGCCGATTTTTCGGTGAGCAGACCGCCGCGCAATTGAGCCTCATGCTCGCGCGCATCGGCATGCTGCTCAACAAACCGGATTGGATAAACGAAGGGATCGAGGGCGCAAAAAAATCCCTGCAGACTCCACCCGCAAAACGAAATGCCTATGGGCTTTCGGATGACGTTGCGCCGGCTCTAGCGGAATTGTTGGTCGAGCTGAAAAGAGGGGCGGAAGCGGAGGCAATCTTATCCGAAGCGCTGGCGGAAGCGGTGAAGAATACGCACTCGGCGGAAATAAATCCCTGGGACAATGGCGGGCTGGCGCGAAATCACCTCGTCGGCCTGGCCAGAATTTATTACCGCAGCAGCCGTCCCCATGATGTGCTGACCTTGCTGGAGAAAGCGCCCTACTGGCACGCTAAGGATCTGGCGGACATGCGCGAAGATTCATCCAGTTTTTCGATGCCTTCGATCAAAGAAATCCACAATGGCGAATCCCCGCTGCCCATTGTATTTCTTGCCGGCAATGCCCTGGCAGCAGTCGGGCGAAAAGAGGAAGCGCGCGCGGTTGCGAATGATTTGCTCAATCAGCAGCCGGGCCTGGACCGCGGTTACGAATTGTTGATTTCTCTCGGGGAGGAACAAGCCGTGAGCAAAATGAACGACCTGTTCAAGCTCGACCAGTTTGAAGAACGCCCATTGATCTGGAAGGCGGAGTTATTGCGTCGCGCCAACAAATTGGAAGAAGCCGAAAAAGTCGTGCGTCAGGCCATTTCCATTGATCCTTCCGACGGCGAGCAGGGTCCGGATGACCGGATGCGGGCCTACGCGGTGCTCGCTGATATTCGCGAAGCGCGCGGTGATAAAAAAGAGGCGGATTTTTTTCGCGGGGCGGTCAAAGCCATTCGCCTTTCGGAAAAGGCGGACAAATTTTACATGGCCGGGTTGCTCAAACCCGCGATCAAGATGTACGAGGAATCTTTGAAGTTATTTGCCGACGCCTACTGCATTCAATCCCGGCTGGCGATTCAACTTTCGGAGCTTGGCCTTCATGATGAAGCCGAAGCGCATTATCGTCGCGCCTACGAATTGATGCCGGACAGTTTTGGCCGAGTGGAGAGTCATTGTTTCGGTTGTGAACGCGCCTTTGAAGGCAAACGGGCCCAAAGCCTTGCCGAAAAAGTGTTCACCGATTTTGCGAAGAAGTTCCCCGACAAACCGCAGGTGCATTATCTGCTCGGTTATTTGCGCGAAGAGCAGGAGCGCTACGCGGAAGCACTCCCCCTCTTTCAAACGGCGGTGCGGCTCGATCCGGCTTATTTGAATGCGTGGAAAAAACTTCAGGAATTGACGCAGCACGTGCGCCTGCCGAAACCGGAGCAAAACGAAATCGCCTTCAGTATCCTTCGCCTCGATCCTCTCTCTCGTCATGTTCATCCCAGCTTTGACAGCATCACCGACCTGGCGGGCTTATGGAACGCCGTCGAAGCTGGACAAAAACAGCAGCCCGAACCTGCGACAAAGTTGCTTTCCCTCGAGGCCAGCAAAGCGGCCCTGGAAAAAAAAGAGGCGGAGCCAAAACCCCCGGAGCAAGCCAGCCAATCTCTTTACGAGCAAATCTATCGTGGAATGCAACATCCCACTCCGGCGCGTGCCGTGAGCCAAACCCCTTTCGTGCGGGTCGCTGCGGGATTATTAGGAGCTAATAGCCGCTACGACTTTTGACCCATTCTCGATTGAAGGCTCCAACTTGCCCTGCGGCCGCATCACCAACTTCGGCTCTAGGAGAGTTGTTGGTGAGTGTTGACCTGTGGCTGACGAGTTACGAATTGAATAAGTCGCGAATCTGCTTACTTTGGATACCGATTTGAATACTCCTTCGAGTTTGAAAGCGCTGGCCATGCGAAGACGAAATCCAACAAAACCGTTGGACAAACCTGCGAAGAAGCTTTCCCACCTCACCTCGGGTAAAGTCAGCGGCGTGTCGGAAAGGGGATTATCGAAGCGGCCCACGCGAGAAAAGGGAGCACGCAAAACCGGCAACCATGGTTTGACAGCCAAGTCCGGCCGCGAAAAACAGATCGAATAGTCGTTGCGTGATGCTTGGGCGAGGTTGGATGCCACGCTTAGTGCGGCAGAAATAGGCACCTGGGTTTGGGATATTCCCAACAATAAAGTGGTGGCGGACAAAAACCTGGCGCGCATTTTCTCCATTGATTCCGAAAACGCGGGAGCGGAAAATTTTCTCAAGGCCATTCATCCGGAGGATAGGGAATGAGTCGCGAAAAAATTCCGCGAAACGCTCGCCAGCGTTTCCGGCGAATTTGAAACCGATTACCGGATCAACCAGCGCGACGGTTCAGTGCGCTGGGTGACGGCGCGGGGCCGGGTCGAGCGCGACGCCAACGGAAATCCGCTGTAATTTCCGGGCGTGACCATCGACATCACTGAACGCAAGCAGCGCGAGGCGGAACTCGTTGCGCTCACGTTGGAAAAAGAATCCGAGGCCGGCCTGTTCGACGCGACGTTGTCCTCGATCAACGATCTGGCCTACACGTTTGATCTGGAGGGCAATTGGATTTACGCGAATAAACCGCTTCTCGAGTTGTGGGGAAAATCGCTGCACGAAATCGTCGGGAAAAGTTCTCTCCAACTCGATTATCCTCCCGAGCTCGCCGAGCGTTTGCGTCTTCAGGTCAAGCAGGTGATCGCGACGCGTAAACCGTTCCGGGGCGAAACGTATTTCACGGACGCCGCCGGGGTGGAGGATTATCACGAATATATTTTCAGCCCGGTCTCCGCGCCGGACGGGCCGGTCACCGCGGTCAGCGGAACCACGCGGCTTGTGACGGAGCGAAAGAAAGCCGAGGAACAACTCCGAAAACGAAGCGAGCGGATGCAGTTGTTGTCGGAAACGCTGGGGCAACTCCTGAGCGCGCGTAATCCCGAGACGGTGGTAACGGAACTGTTTCCCAAAGTGGCCAAAAATCTGGGGGCGGAAAGCTATTTTAACTTCATGGTTAACGTGCGGGAGCGTGTGCTGGAGTTGCACTCCAGCGCAGGGATTTCGGAGGAGACAGCACAATCGATCCGGCGGCTGGAATTTGGCCAGGCCATCTGCGGGATGGTGGCGCAAAACAAAAAGGCGATTGTCGCCGAGGACATTCAAAAGTCGGACGCGGAAAATCTGGCGTTCGTGCGAAACTTCGGCATCCAGGCCTACGCGTCCAATCCGCTGATGGTCGGCGAGCGCCTGCTCGGAACGTTGGCCTTTGCCAGCCGCACGCGGGTCCGCTTTGAGGCGGACGAACTGGAATTCATCCAGGTGATTTCACAATACACCGCGATTGCCCTGGACCGGATGCAAACTGCGAACGCGCTCCGGCAAAGCGAGTCGCAGATTTCTTCGATCATCGAAAAATCTCCCGTGGGTGTGTACCTGCTGGATTCCCAATTGCGCATCCGGCACGTGAATCCCGTGGCGCAACCGTCTGCGGCGAGCGGGACCCTCATCGGGATGACTTTTGCGGAGGCCCTGAAGATGGCGGGGGAATCGGAAATCCATCCGGAGCTCGGGCAGCGGCTGCAAGGCACCCTGAAGTCAGGCGAATCCTGTTTCCTTTCCGGTTCCGGCATAGGAGCGGCTGGATTGGCTGGCGCGAAGA
>JBDSIW010000483.1:0-3845 GCA_039917795.1 Verrucomicrobiota bacterium
CAATCGCCGGCTCGTTCACTGGATGGACAGTGCCGCCGCCGCTTTTTTCCCGGTTTCTCATTGTTTCGAATGGACTGAAAGCTGCGCTCGTGCGGGATGGCCTTGCCGCCAATTTCCTCTGCGGCGAGCAACCTCTCTCTTTCGACTCCAACCATGACAGGAAAATTTGCCACCGCTATGGGCATTGATCCCATGACGTAATTGAAGGAATTTCCCACCGGCGATTCCCTATAAAACCAACAGCGGTGCGAAACCAGTTCCCGATAAATTATTTTCCCGCCGTCCATCCACCGTCGATCATCAGTGCCGTTCCGGTCACAAATTTTGCCTCGTCGCTCGCGAGATAGAGCGCCGCCGACGCGATCTCCTCCGGCGCACCCATCCGGCCCACCGCCTGGGTGGCCGACATTTCTTCGCGGGCCATTTTTGGATCGGGATATTCCGCGAGGCGCGCTTTGACGAACGGCGTTTCCACGCGCCCAGGGCAAATGCAGTTCACGCGTACACCCTCGCGGGCATGATCCAGTGCCATGCTCTTGGTGATTCCAACCACTGCGAACTTCGTGGCGCAATACGCGAGCCGGTCGCGAATCCCCACCACGCCGCCCACGGATGCCAGGTTCACAATCGCCCCGTTCTCCTGCGCAATCATTCCCGGAAGGAAAACTTTCGAGACATTAAACACGCCGCGCACATTTACCGCGTAAAGCCGGTCCAGGTCTTCCGCGCTTGTTTGCAGCATTGTCCCGACATGACCGATGCCCGCGTTGTTCACGAGAATATCGAGACGAGAATTGCGTGCGTAAACTTCCTGCGCGACCCGGGCGCAAGCTGTCTCCTGCGCGACATCGAGGGGAAGAAACACGGAGTCGCCGTCGGCGGAATTAATTTCTGCCGCCGTTTTTTCGCCCCCGTTGGCATCGCGGTCGGTCACAAAAACAAACGCGCCGGCCTCGGCCAATGTCCGGGCAATCGCCGCGCCAATGCCCGAGCCTGCGCCAGTCACCAACGCGATTTTATTTTTCAAATTAAACATATGCGGTGAATAAATTGAAAATTCCCGGCGCTATTTCAACATTTGTTTAATTTTCGCGGGATCATTCGTCGGCGGCAGGCAGGCGGTGCCAGTGCATAGAAAAACCACAGGTGCGTCTTTTGTCGGCAGGGTTTTGGCAAATGCTTCCACGCGTCCACTCGTTCCAAGGACAACCTTGTTCGGCTGGTAAACCGAATGAATGGCGCGCAATAAGGATTTTGTCGCCGGTTCGCCAGGTTCGCCCACCAGGACCGCGCGCTTCGGTTCTTCGAGATAATAATCGAGCGCGAGCAAAGCGTAGGGAACCGCTTGCGGAAGTTTTTGCAAACGGCCGGCGAGAAGACGCAACGTTTTTTCCGCGGCGATTTTAAATTCCGGTTTGTCGGTGATGGCGGAAAGTTTCAGCAAAGCCAGCGTGGCGACGGAATTTCCCGATGGCTCGGCGCCGTCGTAATCTTCTTTCACGCGCAGGATTAAATCTTTGGTCTCCGCGCCACTTTGAAAAAATCCGCCTTCTTTTGCGTCGTAAAATTTGGCGATCATCGTCTCGGCGAGCGCGAGGGCGAACTCAAGATGTTCCGGGGCCAACGTCGCTTCGTAAAAATCAATCACACCGGCCAGCAGATCCGAATAGGCATCGAGCAATTGCACCGAGTCGCGTTCGCCGTCCCGCCAGCGGTGATAAAGCGTTTTTGTTTTGGCGTCCCAAAGTTCCTTTTGGATGAACGCGAGGTTTTTCTCTGCGGCGGTCCGGTAGGTTTCATCTCCAAGCACTGCGTAAGCGCGGGCGATCGCCCCAAGCATCATTCCATTCCACGACGCGAGGATCTTGTCATCCAGATGCGGGCGAACCCGTTTCGCGCGCGCCTCAAACATTTTCTTTTTTGCGCTGGCCAGAAGAGGTTGGTCGGCGGACGAAAGCGCCGGGTTCACGATGCTGAGCACATTTTGGTTCGGCAACGGGTTGGGATCACTGTGATCGACAAAATTTCCCCCGGACGTGACGCCAAAGTAGCGGACGGCGACATTGAATTCTTCGACGGTTAAAAGTTTGGATAACTCCGCCTTTGTCCAGCAATAGAATTTACCTTCCTTGCCTTCACTGTCGGCGTCTTCCGCTGAAAAAAATCCGCCTCCGCTGTGGGTCATGTCGCGCAGGACATACTGGATGACGTCCCGCGCCACCTCGGCGTACTTATGCTCGCCGCTGACCAGATAAGCATCGAGATACAAGTTCACCAGTTGCGCATTGTCATAGAGCATCTTTTCAAAATGCGGGACGAGCCATTGCGCATCGACCGAGTACCGCGCGAAGCCGCCCCCGAGTTGATCATGCATCCCTCCCGCCGCCATCCGGTCGCACGTGTGCAGGACCATTTTGATCACTTCCTGGTCGTGAAGGCGAACGCCACAACGCAGGACAAAAGCCGGCTGGCTCGGGCGTGGAAATTTCGGCGCGCCGCCAAAACCGCCGTTCTCTGGATCATACTCGGCTTTGAATTGCGATGCGGCGTTGTAAAGAAGGGCTGGAGAGAAAATGATGCTGCTGTTGGTCTGGTTCGAGGTGAATCCGTCGAGCTTTTGGTGCAAGTCTTCCGCCGACGCCGCGACATCATCGTGCCGCGTCCGCCACACTTCGCTGATCTGCTGGAGCAATTGTAGAAAACTGGGCCGTCCGTATTTGGCTTCCGGCGGAAAATAAGTTCCGGCGAAAAAGGGTTTCAAGTCCGTCGTCAAAAAACAATTCAAGGGCCAGCCCCCTTGCCCCGACATCGCCTGCGCCGCCGTCATGTAAATTTTGTCCACGTCGGGCCGCTCTTCCCGATCCACCTTGATGCTGACAAAATGTTCGTTGAGAAATTTTGCGACGGTTTCGTTTTCGAATGACTCGCGTTCCATGACATGACACCAGTGGCAGGTCGAATAACCAATGCTGAGGAAAATGGGCTTGTGTTCCGCGCGGGCCTTGGCGAAGGCCTCGTCGCCCCACGCGAACCAATCGACCGGATTGTGCTGATGCTGCTGGAGGTAGGGTGATTTCTCGCGGGCGAGGCGGTTGGTGTGGGAGTGGGTTTGTTTCAATGGATTTGTGGACACGACAGAATTTGTTTTGGTGTTTTCGATTTCTTTCGAGCAACTGCTCGTCATTGCGATACCCGCGAGCGCGACAAAAATTTTCCCGAGCACAGACACGGCGGAAACATAACCGCTGAACCTTTGCGGACAAGTGAAAGTGCTGCCCTGCGCTCGCTCATCAGACGGAAGAGGGTGGCCTAGGCCGGAGCGATGCAGTCCAAAGGGAGCGCCCGCGTCACGCGGGCCGGCGTGGCCGTCCCGGCCACGACTTCCGGCCCCTGAGAGCCTGTTTGAAAATGACGGACGCTTGTAGCCGCCGAGGTGACGAGGCGGAAGTTTCAGGGCGAGTGCGGCCCGGAATCCGCCTCCTCACGTCGGCGGCTACGGTTTTCAAACAGGCTCTAACTTGTTCCGCACCAAACGGTGTGGAGAATATTGTGAGACGAAAGTGTTCGGCGCGACGCCGAACACAGCACGCCAGAGGCGTGCGCTCCCATTTTCAATTGCATCGTTCTGGCTCAGTCCGGGTGAGGGAATGATCTGGCTGGGAGAGAGCGTTCAAACAAACTTTTCTTTGCCGCCCAATTGCTTGATTTCTTTTGCCAGAAGATCAGCCTGCATTTCCAACGCCTTATTTTCCAATTCAAGCTGCTTTGTCCGTTCCGCTGCCAATTCATCCAATATGCCCGGTTTTTTCTCAGCGAGTTGGCAAAGTTCGTAATCAGGACTTTCG
>JBDSIW010000484.1:0-5698 GCA_039917795.1 Verrucomicrobiota bacterium
GGCGGTCCTGGTCATCGACGCGATACGAGTGGTCGAATCCATTTTCGAGCGGGTTGCCGTCCAGATGCCATTTGCCGGAATGGTAGGAGCGATAGCCAAGCGGACGGAGAAAATCCGGGAGCAACCGCGCCCAACTTTGGCGCGTGCCACCGCTTCCGCCGCCCAGCCCCGGCAACGCGTCGCGATGAACTTGTTGGGCGTAATAACCCGTCAGCAATGCCGCGCGCGATGGCCAGCAGCGCGCGGTGTTATCAAACTGGGTGAAGCGCAATCCGTTTTTGGCCAACGCGTCGAGGTTCGGCGTCTGGATTTCTCCGCCGTAGCATCCGATATCGGAGTAACCGAGGTCGTCCGCGAGAATGAGCAGAATGTTCGGACGAACGGGCATTTTCGCATCGGCATTTGCTGACAATGACGCGGCCAGTAATGCGACGGCGAGAATAGAGATTAAATGTTGGCGCATAATTACCGTGTGCTTCATGGAAAGCGGGTTCGGTGAAAGCTTCTCCGCGAGCGCAGAACTGTCGAGCAGTTTATCGGTCGAGTTCTTGCTAGAAATTCTCGAAACAGAAGTCGCTTGGGCGGGTCGAAAAAACGAACTCGCCGAAGGGGAGTCCAACCAAGTAAAAACAAATCTGTGCGGAACAAGGGCCAAGTTGGTTTATAAATGGTATGATGCGGCATCGTGAAGCGTTCCTTGTTGCCCAATTTCCTTTGATTCTATGAAAACTGAAAACATTTCTGTCCGGTCTGAAACGGCCGTGAAAGAGCGATATTCGGCCGCGGCACATGCGCCGGAAGCTGCTCTTTGCTGCCCGGTCGAATACGAGCCGAAGTATCTCAAGGTCATTCCGTCGGAAGTCGTCGAGAAGGATTACGGCTGTGGAAACCCGGCGAAATATTTACGACCCGGCGAAACCGTCCTCGATCTCGGGTCCGGAACGGGGAAGATTTGCTTTATCGCCTCTCAGGTGGTGGGGCCGACCGGGAAAGTCATCGGCGTGGATATGACCGATGACATGTTGGAAGTGGCGCGTCGAAACGCGCCGGTGGTGGCCGGGCGGATTGGCTACGCCAATGTGGAATTTCGCAAAGGTCGCATTCAGGATCTGGCGCTGGATTTGGAAAAACTCGACTCGGAACTTCAAACAACGCCCATCAATGGATTGAACTCGTTTTTGGCGGCGGAGGAATTGGCCGAGGAAATTCGCATCAAACATCCGCTTGTTCCGGCGGAATCGGTGGACGTCGTGGTTTCCAATTGCGTCCTCAATCTGGTCGAGCCCCGGGCGAAGCGACAAATGTTCGGAGAAATTTTTCGAGTTCTCAGGAACGGCGGACGGGCCGTGATCTCGGACATTGTTTCCGATGAAATGGTTTCGGAAGCGATGCAGAACGATCCGAAACTCTGGAGCGGCTGCATTTCCGGCGCGCTGACGGAAAGTGATTTTCTGGATGCGTTCGCCGACGCGGGCTTTTATGGAATTGAAATCCTGAAACTCGACGAGAAGCCGTGGCAAACCGTGGAGGGAATTGAATTCCGATCGATGACGGTCCAAGCGTTCAAGGGAAAACAGGGGCCGAGTTTCGAGCGGAACCAGGCCGTCATTTATCTCGGGCCATTTGCTGAAGTGCTGGATGACGATGGGAATCGAATGGAACGCGGAAAGCGTCACGCCGTCTGTGAGAAAACCTACCAGCTCTACAAGAAGGAGCCTTACCAAAAGAGTTTCGCGCTCGTCGATCCATTGACTGAAATTCCAGTGAGCGCGAAAAAATCTTACGATTGTTCGCGCGCCATATTGCGCCATCCCAAGGAAACCAAAGGGCAGGACTACACTGCGACAACTTCGTCGAGTCCATGTTGCGACTCAGGGGACGGAACTTGCTGCTAGAAATTTGGCGCGCAATGCCGGGGCGCGGAAAACTATGAACCGTTTCGAGGAAAAGCTTGCTGAGCACCGCGTTACTTTGCGCCGTGCCGCCCTGCAAACTTTGCAACTGAATGTCGGACGCAAATGCAACCAGGCTTGCCGACATTGTCATGTGGACGCTGCGCCTTGGCGGACAGAAATGATGGACGAACCCACCGCGCGGAAAATCGCCGGCTGGATTCACCAGCATCGCCCTGCCGTGGTGGACATCACGGGCGGCGCGCCGGAATTGAACGAGAATTTCTGCTACCTCGTCGAAGAAGCACGGCGGGCGGAGTGCCATGTGATCGACCGCAATAATCTCACGATCATTGAGGTACCTGGTTTCGAATGGCTCCCGGAATATCTGGCGCGACACGAGGTGGAAATAATCGCCTCGCTCCCCTGTTACTCGAAGGAAAACGTCAATCGTCAGCGCGGCAATGGCGTTTTTCAAAAGAGCATTTCCGCTCTGCAAAAACTCAACGCCGTTGGCTACGGGTCGAGGTTGCCGCTTAATCTAGTTTACAATCCGCTCGGCGCGAACCTTCCCGGACCTCAAGCGGAACTCGAGGCGGACTACAAGGACGCGCTGTCGCGGGAATTTGGAATCGTTTTCCACAAACTTTATACGATTACCAACCAGCCGATCGCGCGGTTCGCGGAGGATTTGCGCCAGCAGGGCAGGTGGGATGATTACCTCGAATTGCTCGCCAATCATTTCAATCCCGGAACGGTCGAGGGCTTGATGTGCCGAAGCACCTTGAGCGTTGGGTATCGCGGCGAATTGTTCGACTGCGATTTCAATCAGATGTTGGAAATGCCGTTGGAAAATGGCCGTCCGTTTTATCTTTGGGACCTGACGTCGGCTGATCTGAAAAATCGCCCGATCGCGACTGGCATCCACTGCTTGGCTTGCACAGCGGGAAGCGGGAGCACTTGTACCGGAAGCCTGAATTGAGCGGTCGAATTTTTGTATCGCATTGTTTCGGCTTCGCTTGAAAAATAATTTTCATGAACCCCCGCCAAATCCTCGTTTTTGTTTTATTCACCCAACTGGCTTTTGTGACGTTGGGAGAAAGAGTTCTGGCTGCCGAACGTTGGAAGCAAAAGGAATTTTTCATCACGTTTTGGTCTCCGCCGCCCGCGACCGATGAAGCGCTTTCCACCGTGGCTGCGGAAGGTTTCAATTTCACCTGGACTCCGGCGGAAGGGCTCGACGTGGCGGCGAGACACGGTTTGCGCGCCATGTTGATGAGCGAATTGCTCAAGCCGGAAACGCTGGAGAATGAAGGGCAACGCGCGAAGCTCGACGCATTAATCCAGCAGGTTAAAACACATCATGCGCTGGAAGCTTATTACATCACGGACGAGCCGGGCGCTGGGGCATTTCCCGGTTTGGGGAAGCTCGTCGCTTATCTCCGGGAACGTGATCCGCGCCACTTTGCTTACATTAATCTTTTCCCCACCTACGCGAACGAGGAGCAACTGGGCGTCAGCGCGGATTCAACGGAACGCGCGAAAGTCGGCTACCCGCAGAATTTTTCGGGCGTGGGGGCGGACGACAAAACTGTTTTGCGTTATCGCGAGCATCTCAAAAAATTTGTCGAAATCGTCCAGCCCGATTTGCTCAGCTACGATCATTATCATTTTTTGAAAACCGGCGATGGTTTGTCCACGGACGGGTCGCAATATTTTTTGAACCTCGCTCTTATTCGATTGGCAGCGCTGGAGGCGAAAATTCCTTTTGTGAATGTTATCCAGGCGAACACGATTGAGCCTTCGTGGCGTCTGCCCAATGCGAGCGAGATGCGATGGCTGGCGTTCACCACGATGGCTTACGGCGGGCGCGGGATTAATTACTTCACGTACTGGGGACCCAAATCCTACAACGGACTTTATCAAGACGGCAAAGCGTCGCCGCTGGCGAAAGACGTGGGGATATTGAATAAGGATGTGGCGAAGTTTGGAGCGGCTTTGATGAAATTGGAATCGGTCGCGGCGTACCAAACCGCGCCGCTGCCTTTGGGGGCGGAGGCGATTCGAACGGATTCCCCTGTGCAAATCATGAGTGCTGGGGAATTCGTGGTGGGCCTTTTCAAGAAAGCGGCGAAGACCAACGCGTTCCTGATCGTCAATCGAAACTACCGTCAGGACGCGGAAGCTTCGTTGAAGATTTCAATGCGCGGGCGCGAATGGGCGGAGTTGGATCGCAAAACCGGGAAGTGGTCAAAGTTCACTGCCCTCGGCAGAGACGGAGTCGTAAAAGTTAAACTGTCACCCGGCGATGGCCGGCTGTTTTCGGCGGAGTAGGGGGATGCGGGATTGCGCGCGCATCGCGAGAGCCGGCGTAATAAGTTGAATGGGCCGCTCTGGTATTCCACTCTGTGTTCCAGATACCGAAATGAACTTATCCAAAATCAAGGCAGCAAAATTCGCCATTCGTTTGCTCCCGCTTTTCCTTCTGCTATTGCCGGGATGCCAGACTCCGAAGGCCGGCGCGAACCGCGCGAAATATCTTCTCGGCTACACGGAGATGCGCTGTGACGATTTGCGCGGGCAATTTTACAATTGGCGAACCCGGCGGGCGATTGTCATTCGCGCGGATGGATCGAAACGGCGCGAGATTGGCGCCTCCACGATCACGAACGAGAACTGCTGGACTTCTTTCGTGAGCTGGTGGCCGGATGGTCGCGCGGTGATCAACACGTCTTGGGAGAGCCCGGAAAACTACGCTTGGGAAAAAGCAAATCGCACGTTCCGCATGACGGCGGGAAACTGGCTGACGGATTGTTGCCTGGCGGACCTGGCCACGGGCGGGATTGAAAATGTCACAGCGGTGGAGCGGGTGAGCAATTACAACCCGGGTTTGGCACCGTGGCCGGGCGATCCGGCGCGCGCGACCTTTGCCCCTTTGATCAATGAGATACAGCATCCGTTCGCCATGGATAGTGACGGGAGGAACAAGAAGGATCTTTCCAGCGGCGCCGACGGTTTTACTTATGCGTGCAACGTTTCACCGGACGGACAGCGCATTACCTACAACAAGAATTACCAGGTTTACATCGCGGAAAAGGATGGATCGAATCCGCGTCGCGTGGATGAAAATCCCGCGCACCCGTTTCAATTTGTGCCTACATTTTCTCCGGATGGGCAATGGTTGATGTTCCTGGCTGGGGAACATCTCAACTGCCATCCCCATCTGGCTCGAGCCGATGGAACCGGTCTGCGAAAATTGGCAGACCGTGGGACTTACAGCGGAAGTTTTGAACCGCTCAAACTTCCAGACTTCCATTCGAGTGGAAGCGACGTCCCGGTTTGGTCGCCCGATTCCCAATGGGTTTACTACACGGCTCAAGTGGGTCGTTCGGTGGAGTTGATGCGGGTGACCTTGAATGGCCAGGTCCAGCAGTTGACGCGCAGCGAGCCGGGCACAGAACACTTTTATCCGGAGGTTTCTCCCGATGGCCGGCTCGTCGCTTTTGGGCGAAGGCAAAATGGAGCCGCAGCGCTTTTCGTTTCGGAGGCGGATGGAGTCAATGCCGTGCCGATCACAAAGCCTCGTCTGGATACTGTGCAGGCTTATCCGAAATGGGGCCCGATGGAGCGATGAGCGAATCGAATTTTCCATTTCAATTTCCTCGGCACTAATTCTCAAAAAAAAAGTTCCCCTTCCGGCAGTGCGCGCCGCGCCCATTCCATTCTCATATCCACGCGCAGGACTCCTTTTTTATTCTTCGCGCATCCTGAGTCGTTCGTTCCGTTTCAAGACAGACATGTCTTGA
>JBDSIW010000485.1:0-6816 GCA_039917795.1 Verrucomicrobiota bacterium
TTGTGAGCCACTCGCCTAAATCGTCGTGAAGTTGATCGGTCATCGCCTGGATCACCGCAGTCGCGCGCGCCATAGTCAACGCTGCGGGAAAACCCTTTCCCGAGACATCGCTCAGGCCAAGGAGCAACCGATTTCCGCTGATCGGATGAATGAAACCGAAATCGCCGCTGACGGTTTGGGCGGGCAAATGTTGGTGATAAACTTCACAAAATTTGAAGTGATTGATCGGCGGAGGGAGGAACGTGTCCTGGATTTCCCTAGCCAAAAACAATTGTTGCTGCGATTGCGCCTGTTCGATTTCGCGGCGGCGCGATTCGATTCGGACCGGCGCGTTTACGATCAGGCCGCCGAAGCCCACCAGAATTTCTTCGTCTTCAGAGTTAAACGATTCCTGCTCGCGCGGATTCAGCGCCTGCAACACGCCCAAGCACGACGCGCCGTTAAGTAATGGGATGGTCAACATTGCGCGGGTGACTTTTCCAAGCTTGCTGGCGATTGCTGAATAGTGACGCGGATCATTCTGAACATCTTTTACGTTGAGGATTTGTTTGGATTGATACACCGCTCCCGCAATTCCCGCTCCGGGCGGCACGCGCAACGGCTCGGGAAGATTGGCGACGGATGGATCAGTGCTGTGCAGAATCAACTCGCCGGTTTTTGGATCGGGCAGCAGGAGCGTGCAACCTTCCGCGTTCATCATTTCCGAGGCTCGTCCCAGGATTTCATCGATCAAAGTGTTGACGTCAGTCGCCGCGCCGAAACAGCGCGCCACCGAGGGCAGTCCCTGATAACGCTTGACTGTTTTATGGGAGGAGATGGCAACGGACATTATCTTTTTGATTTGGGCGACACCACTGGTGGCCATCCCTGGCGAATCTCTTCCTCGGACGGAACGGGATTCGTTCGCGTCTGCCAGATCAGGCGCGAAGGTTTTTCCGCAAGACGCGCCGCCAGTATCTTCACATATTCCAGAGTGATTTCAGTTCGCGCCAAAACCCCGGTCAGGTTCTTCATGTTCTGGTCGAGGTTGGCGAGAAACTGGTTGGTCAGGAAAACGTGAAGATCAGCGGTGATTCCGCGGGTGTTCTCGATCGTTTGATTCAGATTGGTGGTGGCTGTTGTCGCTTGGACCAGGAAATTACTCGCGCCCGGTCCCACGCCCGCGACGGTCACATCAACTTGCTTCAACGTGTTTCGAACATCGGCGATCGCGCCTTGCGCGTCGGTCACCAGATTGGTCGTGGTGGACAAGAGTGTTTCGCCACTCACCAGCGCGATTGAGGTTGGTCATCAACGCCGGGTAATCGACGCTGAATTTTTGGAGAAGCTCGGTCGCCGCAGCGGCCGTCTTTTCGAGCGATTGGGTCAGGCCCTCGATGCCCGACATACTTTGCCCTTGAATAACCGCCCCATTGGGCAGCGGTTTGATTGAACTGCCGGTCGAGAGCGCGACGAATTTTTCGCCGAGAATGGTTTCTGAGCTGATGCTTGCCCTCGTGTCAGAAGCGAGCGGCGGAAGATTTTCGTCGATGCGCAATGTCACGCGCACTGCGAAATCGCGCTTGCCGGGTTCCTCGCGTTCCGCAGGAGTGAGGTAACGAATGGCCACCACCGAGCCCGCCGCAGCGCCCGCATAGCGAACCGCCGAATGCAACTTCACCCCGGTCGCGTCTTTGAATTCGACTTCAAGGGTGCGTCCCTTTTTTCCGAAATGGTGTCCGGAAATGGCGAATGTCAGCGCAGCTAAAAGGAGAAGGCTGCACCCGATGACGACAATGGCGACGATGTATTGCGACCAGTTTTTTGATTTCATGGGTTGGTTTCTCCGAGCAGACGTTTGAGATAATCGCCCTTGGACAGCCGCAGCGGAATGGGCCCGTCCGGTTCTCCTTTGATAAACTGCTGCAACATTGCGTCCGGATGGTTCATGATTTCCTGCGGTGTTCCTTCCGCGAGAATTTTTCCCTGATGCGCGCCGGTTCCAAGCATAATCATGCGCGTGCCGATGCGAAACGCGCTCGTCATGTCATGCGTCACCACGACTGCGGTCATTCCCAGTTTGCGGGTCAAATCCTGCGTGAGTTTGTCCACGACGGCAGTCATTACCGGATCGAGGCCGGAAGTTGGCTCGTCGCTGAAAAGCAACTCCGGATCGAGCGCCAACGCGCGAGCGAGGGCAACCCGCTTCTTCATGCCGCCGCTGATCTCGGCCAGTTTCAAATCCTCGAAACCCGTCAGCCCGACCATCTCCAATTTTATTTTAATCACGAGATCAATGATGGCGTCATCAATCTTTCCGTGCTCCTGCATTGGCAACGCCACATTTTCTCCGACGGTCAGCGATTGCAGAAGCGCGCCGGATTGGAACAACACGCCGAAGCGGCGTCGAATGGAATCCATTTCCCGCTCATCCAGACCAGTGATTTCTTCCCCAAAAATTTTAATCGATCCAGAGTCAGGTTTGAGCGAGCCAATCAAATGCCTGAGCAACGTGCTTTTGCCACAGCCGCTGCCGCCCATGATGATCATTGTGTCACCGCGATGAACGTTGAAATTAATCCCATTGAGGACAGTGCGTTTGCCAAAAGTTTTAACCAGATCGCGCACTTCAATTACCACGTCAGTTTCCTGCGCAGAAGTCGAAGCTATTTCTGATGTCAGCGATGGCATAATCAGAGAAAGAAAAACAGACCAGTGAGCAACGCATTCGCAACCAGAATGGCGAGCAGCGAATAGACCACCGTTTGGGTCGTCGCTGTCCCGCCGCCTTCCGCGCCGCCTTCCACCTTGAGTCCGGCCTGGCAAGCGATAGTCACGATCAGCCACGCGAAGACCGCGCTCTTTGCCAGACCCGAATAGAGATCGCCCAGTTTCGCGGCTTCGGCTGATCGCAGGACGTACGCCGCCGTGTTCATGTCCAATGCAAAATGGCAAATGGTCCAACCGCCTACGATGCCTACATAATTTCCAAACACCGTCAGAATCGGGAGCATGATCAACATTGCGATGAAACGCGGCACGATGAGAAAACGAATCGGATTGATCGCCATGACGCCGAGCGCTTCGATCTCCTCGGAGACTTTCATCGTGCCGAGCTCAGCCGTGATGGCAGAACCGCTTCGCCCAATCACAATGATGGCGATGAGCAGGGGACCGAGTTCGCGCAGCAGACTGACAGCGACAAGATTCGGCACATACATCGCCGCGCCCATGCGTTGCAATTCGTGCGCGCCCTGCATGGCAAGCGTCAAACCAATGCTGAACGCGGTGAGCGCAACTATGGGCAATGCCTCAACCCCGATTCGATTCACCTGCGCCACGACCTGGCTGAATTTGAATGATTGACGCTTCCAGGGCGCGACCAGCAACCAGTAAAAAATCTGGCCGTTTAGTTGAAGGTAATATTTCAACGGGAATCAGCGCGGAAGTTCCTGCTGGAGCGCTTGAACGGCTTCCGCAGCCGTGACGTAGATTAGAAAAACTTCGTTGAGCCGGACGAGTTCGAAGATGCTGCGCACGCGATGGCTCAACCCTGCGAGCAGGATTTTTCCCGAGTAAGCGCGCGAGCCCTGGTAATATTCAATCAGCGTCGCGAGTCCGGAGGAATCAATATATTTTACCGCGGTAAAATCAAGCAGCAGAGCAGGGGTTCGTTGCGTCGCTTTCATTTGTAACTGCCGACGCATCTCAGGCGAATGCTGAAGATCGATTTCGCCACTCAAAGCCACGATCAAAATTCCGTCGGCAATCGTCTCACTCCATTGCATTTGGCATTCGTAATCCCACGGCAGTTTTCGGGCAATCGCAAAGTCCTCTGGTCCGCCACAGGATACGCATCTCAGTTTCTTGCGGTCATCTTCTTCGTCCCGGAGGGACGGTTGATAATAACCCGGCGTTTCAACGCCGGGTTGGAGTAGGCAAGGTGACAAGTCCCGAACGGACGGCTGAGAGGAGAATCGGCTCGCTGGCAATGCCTTTTCCAGCCGTCCCTGCGGGACTCATTCTGCTTTTCACCAGGACCCCGCGTTGAAACGCAGGGCTATTGTCGATTGTCCCTCCGGGACAACATAGGGCTTTGATCCCATGCCACAAATTGAGATGCGCCCCGCGAAAGGTAGCGCATTTGCCCGCTTGTCTTTCCCAGCGATTCGGCCTAAATCAAACCCATGAACCGCCGCAAATTTCTCAAGCTCAGTTCCA
This sequence comes from Verrucomicrobiota bacterium, assembly GCA_039917795.1. Lineage (GTDB taxonomy): Bacteria > Verrucomicrobiota > Verrucomicrobiia > Limisphaerales > CANJXF01 > CANJXF01. The sequence continues at coordinate 4,201 of JBDSIW010000485.1, forward strand.
CCTCCATCGCTGCGCTATCCGCCGCGAGTTACGTTCCCACCACGTTTGCCGCCGCGGATAAACCCCGGCGCGTCGGGCTCATCGGCGCGGGCTGGTATGGCAAGAGCGATCTCTGGCGCTTGAATCAAGTCGCGCCGATCGAAATCGTTTCCATCTGCGATCCCGACAAAAATATGCTCGCTGAAGCGGTGGAAATCGCCAGCCAGCGCCAACCTTCGAAAAGTAAACCGCGCACGTACAATGATTACCGCGCGATGCTCAAGGAAAACCAATTTGACATCGTGCTCGTCGGTTCACCCGATCATTGGCACGCGCTGCACGCGATTGCCGCGATGGAAGCGGGCGCAGATGTTTACTGCCAAAAGCCCATCAGCGTTGATGTGTTGGAAGGTGAAGCGATGCTGGCCGCGGCCCGGAAGCACAAACGTGTTGTGCAAATCGGCACGCAACGCAAAAGCACACCGCATTTAATTGATGCGAAAAAGCAAATCGTCGAAGCGGGATTGCTCGGAAAAATCGGCCACGTCGAATTGTGCTGCTACTACCACATGCGCGCGAACGGAAATCCGCCTGTTGAACCCGTGCCCGAGTTTCTCGATTACGAAATGTGGACCGGTCCCGCGCCGCTTCGCCCGTACGACGGCCTCCCGCACAAGCGTTGGTGGCGTACATTCGAGGAATATGGCAACGGCATCGTCGGCGACATGTGCGTCCACATGCTCGACACCGCCCGGTGGATGCTGGATCTCGGCTGGCCCAAGCGCATCACCTCGGCGGGTGGCATCTACGTGCAGAAGGACGGCAAGTCGAACATCTCAGACACGCAAACCGCGACGTTCGAATACGAAAACTTCGACGCGGTCTGGAACCATCGCACGTGGGGAACGCCGCCTGATCCGGATTATCCGTGGGCGCTGTTTATCTACGGCGAGAAAGGCACGCTCAAAGCCAGCACGATGCGTGCGGATTTCATCCCGATCGATAACAAGGCGAAAACCATTCACTTCGATTGTTTGTTCGAGCGCGAAAAATATCCTGAGGACGTCACGGAAAAAGACATTGAACTCAACGCCGCGCCTGCCACTCGTAAACACATGAAGGATTTCCTCGCCGCGATCGAAACCCGCGGCCGCCCTATTGCCGACATAGAGCAAGGCCACATCTCGACCGCAACTTGCATCATGGCCAATCTCGCGGTGAAAACTGGCCGTCCTGTGATTTACGATCCGAAGCAACGCATTGTCGTTGGCGATGCCGACGCGACGAAACTTTTGAGCCGTCCGTATCGCGCACCGTGGGTCCGGCCGGGAATGAGTCTTCCCGGATAGCTCCCAGCAACTGGTTGTTCCGGACGGCGACTCGTTGCCTGGATGGTTCTCCTGTTGCCTGACGGAAAAATGGCTGGCCAGAATCAGGAAGGAATTCTAAATTTGTTCCGAACGTATTGCGGCACTTAACCCAAGTCAATATGGGCATACGAAACAGAGACTACATGCAGCGCCCGTCGGACGACGACGAGCAGGGATCATCGGCGAACTCCAAGGCTGAGGTATTTTCAGCCGCTTTCTTCAAAAACATCCCCGATTCTTCCTCTATCTCACGATCGGATTGGGCGCGTTGATCGCCATCGCTGTGGTCATAGCAAAGTATTCAGACAGGGCCCGCTAACTTCAAACGGCCAATTACGCTGGTTCCTGCTGGCTGATGCAGTGGAAAGAACCGAGTCCCCAGATTAATTCCGTCGAGTCGATCCCGATGACGCGACGATCTGGAAATTCCTTTTGCAAAATCGCCAGCGCCTTCGCGTCGTTCGGATGGCGGTAGGTCGGCACGAGGACAATTTGGTTGGCGATGTAAAAGTTCGCGTAGCTGGCGGGAAGACGTTGCCCTTCGTGTTCGATTCGTCCGCACATCGGCAGTTCGACGATGCGGAGCGGGCGTTGTTTCTCATCGCGCATGGAGCGAAGGCGATGAAGATTCTCTTGCAGGATCGGATAATTTTCGTCGCTCGGATCTTCCTCAACCACCGTTACCACCGTCGTCGGATTGACGAAGCGGCTCATGTCGTCGATGTGCCCATCCGTGTCGTCGCCGATGATGCCGTCGCCCAGCCAAAGGACATTTGTTACGCCGAGATAATCGCAAAGATATTTCTCGATCTCGGTCTTGCTCAAGTACGGGTTGCGATTTGGATTCAACAAACAACTCTCCGTCGTCAGCAGTGTGCCGCAGCCATTGACCTCGATGGAACCGCCTTCCATGACGATGCCCGGTGAGAAGAGCGGAAGGCCACGCAGTTTGGCGACGTGTTGTGGAACGGCGTCGTCCAGATCGAACGGCGGATACTTTCCGCCCCACGCATTGTATCCCCAATCGACGATGGCGCGCTCGTGTTTCCCTTCGTTTTTGCGCACGAGAAAGATCGGGCCGTGATCGCGACACCACGGTTCGTAAGCGGGAAAACGGTGAAAGCGGACGCGGTCAAGCGGAGTTTTCTCTTTCAACAACAAGCGGCGGACCTCCGCTTCCATTTCGGCGTCCCAGACGTTGATGTTCACCTCTTCCACCTGGACGAGCTCGCGAATCAGATCCGCGTAAACTGGAGGAACGGAGTCG
>JBDSIW010000486.1:0-3292 GCA_039917795.1 Verrucomicrobiota bacterium
CACCGTTTCGAGTCTTTCCGTCGGCCTGCGCTACGCTCCGGCCTCCTCCAAGACTCGAAACGGTGAGAAACAAGCATCACGGAAGGTTTGACCGCACACACTGAAGGTTTGATCGCACCGCGACACCGGGTCGCGTTGGGTTATTTCGGACCGTTGCCGTTGGATCGGTTCCAACCAAGATGGGCGCAATTCGTGAGAGTGTGCTACGATAAATTCCTGAAGGAAAATTATGCCATTTATTAAACTATCCCACGTCAAATCCGCGGAGCCCACCGCTGCCGACTTTTTTGTAAACATCGATTATATTACCCGCATTGTTCCGCGCGAGGGTGGCTCCACTTTGCTCATGCATGATGGGTCGTCGGTCGCAGTGCAGCAGCCTGCGGATACGATCGCTGATTATGTGGATCAACTGGAGTCCACGCGCGGTGCTGCGAGAATCGACTTGAGTCGGGAATAATCGACGGCTCGGTGCCACCACTTCTGGCAATTTAAGGACGCGTCCTGTTTACAGTCTGGAACTGACTCAATTTTTCTGCCAACTCCTTGGTCAAGTCGGGATTCTGCTCGGCCAGATTTTTAGTTTCGCCGATATCGTCTGACAAATTGTATAGCTGAGGCCCGGACGCGATGCCTCGATTCGCGGCACCGGCAGATTTCTGCGCCGTTTCTGCCGCGGCAATAAATTTCCATGGTCCCTTTCGCAATGATTGGACGCGGGCGTCTTCGACAAAATATTCGCGCGCTTCGTTTGAGTTTCCCAGAAGCGCGGGCAGGATATCGAAACTGTCTGGCGCTGCCTCCGGACTTAACTTCTGGCCAGCCAGCGCGGCGAAGGTGGCAAAGCAATCCACCTGGCTGATGAGTGCGGCGGATTCGCCGGGTTTGATCCTCTTCGGCCAGCGCGCCACAAAAGGCACGCGGGTGCCGGCTTCGTAAACGCTATATTTCCCGCCGCGCAAAGGGCCCGCGGGTTTGTGACCGTTCAAATCTTTCACCGCGCCGTCGGCGTAGCCATCGTCGAGCACCGGACCATTGTCGCTCGTGACAATGATGAGCGTGTTTTCGTCGAGCCTGAGACGCGATATCGTTTTCATTATCTCGCCGACTGACCAATCGAATTCCTGGGTAACGTCGCCGCGCAAACCGCATTCGCTCGAACCCTTGAAGCGGGCGTGTGGCGTGCGCGGAACGTGGACATCGTGCGTCGCGAAATAGAGGAAGAACGGGCGCGATTTGTTTTCCTCGATGAATTTGATCGCTCGCGTCGTGAGAATGTCGGAAATCTCTTCATCCACCCAGAGCGCGGATTTGCCGCCGCTCATAAAACCAATCCGGCTGATGCCATTGACGATGGTAGCGTCGTGGCCCTCGGTCAGTTTCATTTTCAAAAGATCCGGCCGATCGCTGCCCGTCGGCTCGTCGCCGATTTTCTTTTTGTAATCCACCTGGATCGGATCATTCGGATCAAGCCCCACCACGCGATGATTTTCGACGTAAACACACGGGACGCGATCCACCGTGGCCGGAATCAGGAAGGAATAATCAAAGCCAATTTCCAGAGGGCCGGGTTTGATTTCCCTGTTCCAATTGATCGGGCCGTTGCCGAGGCCGAGATGCCACTTGCCGATGGCGGCGGACTTGTAGCCGGCCTTCTTCAGCATCGCGGGCAGCGTGGGTCGCGTCGGATCGATGATGAGTTTGGCGTCGCCCGGCAAAATGCCGGTCCCTTTTTTCCGCCAGGGATATTCTCCAGTCATGAAGGCATAACGTGAGGGCGTGCAAGTTGCCGAGGTGGAATGAGCGTCCGTGAAACGAATCCCTTCTCGCGCAAGCTTGTCGATGTTGGGCGTCTTGATTTTGGTCGCGCCATAACACCCGACATCGCCGTAACCAAGGTCGTCGGCGTAAATATAAATAATGTTGGGTTTCTCCGCGGCCTTTGCAACGAGGACAAGGGTGAGCGCAAAAAATAAAATGGATCTCAATATCTGCATGGCCGCGCAAAATCTCAGGTTCCTATTTTCGGCGCAAGCCTGCGAGTGAAGCGGCCTCGTGTAATCAACCGCGATATGCACCTGATGGGTGTTCCGTTTCGTTTCCTCTTTTCATCCGTGTCTCGCGTATGGTTTTATTCTGGGCTTTGCGCGGGTCGGCTTTGAGCGGTGAAGTTCCATTTGTCTCACGAATTTGTCCGAGTCCCGCGTCAAACAAAATTATGGGAAAAGAATTCAGCATCGTGCCGCAAAATGTTCCGCACGTGGACACGAAGTTCCGCCGCATTGGCACGCCGTTGCCCCATCCAGATTCCCTTGCGACCTTGGAAAAACTCCGCACGTTCGAGCCGATCTCCATGCGCGGCCAACCGCCCCTCGTTTGGGACAGGGCCGAGGACATTTTCGTTTACGACAAGTACGGGAATCGCTGGCTCGACTGGAGTTCCGGCGTGCTGGTCACGAACGCCGGACACGGAGCACCCGAGGTGAGGAAGGCCATCATCGACCAGGTCAACAGCGGCTTGTTGCACAATTACGTTTTCCCGAGCGAAGAACGGGCGGAGTTGGCGGAATATTTAGTCAACCTTGCCCCTGAAGGACTGGACAAAGTTTTCCTGCTCACGACGGGTGCCGAAGCGACGGAGAATGCGATCAAGCTCGCGCGCGCTTATGGAATCAAAAAAGGCGGCACAAAGAAAATCGGCATCGTCGGAGCGGAACGCGGTTTTCACGGACGCACCCTCGGCGCGCAACAGGCAGGCGGGATTCCCGGGCAAAAAAGTTGGATCGTCAATGAAGATCCCGCGATCGTGCAGGTCCCCTTCCCTGACGGTTATTGGACCACCGACACGAGCTTCGATCTGTTTCTTTCCACAATTGAGAAAAAGGGATTGAAACAAAACGAAGTCGCGGGCGTGATTTTTGAAACCTACCAGGGCGTCGGCCCCGATTTCGCGCCCGTCGAATACATCCTTAAACTCGCGGCGTGGTGCAAGGAAAACGATGTCGTTTTGATCTTTGACGAAGTGCAGGCGGGTTTTGGGCGCACGGGGAAAATGTGGGCGTTCGAACATTATGGCGTAACGCCGGATTTGATTTGCTGCGGGAAAGGCATCAGCAGTTCGCTCCCACTTTCCGCTGTGATCGGGCGCACAGAAATCATGGATCAATTTCCTCCCGGTTCGATGACCAGCACGCACACCGGCAACCCGGTTTGCGCCGCAGCCGCGCTGGCGAATCTGAAAAAGATCGTGAACGAAAAGCTCACGGAAAACGCCGCAAAACTTGGCGAAATC
>JBDSIW010000487.1:0-4463 GCA_039917795.1 Verrucomicrobiota bacterium
CCAAGATAAGTTCCCGAGGCTGGCAGCGCCACGGTCGTCGTGTAACTCGTGTTGGTGTTCACCGAACCGAGATACGATCCGCTCGAAGGATAGGTTGCGCTGGTGGTGGTCAGAGTATTTGTGTAAATCGTTCCCGCGCCAGACGGATAACTGGAACTGGTGTTGGTCACACTGGCTGCTGAGATGACTTGGTTCGTTACGCGCTCGCCGGGGGCGCTCGTCGAATACCCGCCGTTGGGGAAAGGATTCTTCACGTCCGGGAAACTCACGTTCATATCGTCCCGTGACCACCCTGATTGAATTCCCGATTTCGACGAATCAGACATCCAGTTTTTGTCACCAACCTTGCCGTTGGATCCGATGGAAATGCTTCCGCCGGGGCCCGTCGAGACGTGGCCAGATATGTTTGCGTTTCCGATGCTCAATGTGTTCACCAGGCCGAAATTGACTGCGATGTCGCCATTGTTGCGCGTCTTCAACGGATTTGGATCATATTGGCCAGAGGTGCTGAAGGAAGGATTCTGCGAATCGAAACTATCCGTGGAAACATTCTGCCCGTTCAAATCGATGGATTCTTTCGCCACCATTCCTTTGGACATGATGCCGTCGCGACTGGTCCTGACCCGGATTTTTCGGCCGACATACTTGGGCTGGGTTTCCGTCGTGCCCACGGCGGCAAAAAACGTGACCGGGTTGTAAGCCAGGATGGCCGGCACGTAGCCTTCAGAAAAAATGGCAGGATTCATGTCTGAATACGGGGAGTTGGTCGAGATAGTGACCGTGTAGTGATTGGTTCCCAGCCAGCGCGTCACTTGAAGGCCATTCGCGGTCAATGTCCATCCGTCCGCCTGCCAGTTTGACGGTTCGCGCGTGATGTCGCTCCATAAACAGTTTTTGTTCAGATGAACGATGGCCTCCTCGATTCCTGCTTCAGCCAACGGGATGGAGGAATTCCAATTCTGCGATCGAACCACGGAACGGTTCTGCGATCCGACCAGCGTCAGATAACTGGCGAGGGTGAATCCGAGAATTCCCGTAATAACGAGAGTGACCAACAGGACACTCCCGTCCGACTTGCGCTGGAGAGACGGCGTTTTCATAAGTTTAATGATGGCGGATGACGATTTTGGCGGTTTGGATACTTTCCGAGTTGAGAAGTTCTGTGGGAAAAAGTTTTCGTGAGCAGACCCAATTGACCTGAATGACTTTGCAAGTCAGAGACGCATTGGTCCCGTTGGCGACTTGGAACTGGTTGAATGTGTTGGAAACGTTGTTGCGCTGATACAAATTGAAATTCAGCAAATTGCAGTCGCGCAAAAGCGTCTGGGAAATTCCGCTTTTAACCCGCGTTAAAGTTCTCCCTGACTTGTTGTAGCGGAAGTAAAGCGGTTGCCCGTCGGAGTCGATCAAGGAAAGCTCTTTTTGAACCGAGTCGTCCGAGTAGGAATTCAAGCCTTGCACCTGACGGATTTCGCGCGTCAACCGGTCAAGCGCATTGCGGCTGGCATTATCAAGATCCGTGTAATTCGCCATCGCGGCGAAACTGCGCCCGCTCCAGATGGATAAAGTGCCGACCACCGCCAAAACAATTCCCCCGATGGCCAGGGCCATCATCATTTCGACGAGGGTGAATGCCGCCGTCCGTCGCGGGCGGATGCGATTAGTAAATGTAGGATTGAAGTCCATTGCGTGCGATCAGGGTGCTCATCTCTCGTTGTCTAAAAATATTGCCGGACGTCCACGAAATTTTCACAGTGACCATTTTCAGGTCAGCAGTGTAGGAGGTCGTCAACGGCGCGTTGGTTAAAATTACCGTGACCGAATAATTGAAGCCGCCATTGTCATTGGAATTGACCGAATAATAAGGCTCGGGAATCGCCTGCGTTGGCACAAAGCCTGGCGTATTGAGTTGATCGAACGTATTGAGGCGAATGGATTCGAGCCGCTCGACCATCACTTGGGTAGCGCGCAGGTTTTCGCGGGAAATCTGGGTGATCTTGAAGCCCTGGGAGAGACCCGCGTAGAGTGAAAAAATAACCACCCCGCATACCATCATCGCCACCATGACCTCCAGAATCGTAAAAGCCTTCCTGGTATTGGTATTAATCCTCATAAACCGAAATTGCGACGTCGCAACGTCACTTAGCAAAGCCGATGCCAAGTGATTTTTCGCCATTTTTGCCGACGAATTGCGCCGCGTCCTGATCGCGATATGTCCCGCTTTGGGTGTGCCGGGGAGGCAGAACAAGGCACTTTACCTGAAGATCACGCGGGGAACCTCTGAAGGATTTTGCCAAGTTGGCAATGCGACGGACGCGACCAGGACGGAAAAATTAAAGGCGGCTGGCCAACGCGGCCTGGCTTTCCGCGAAGATTTCTTTGTGCAGGGAATTGCCGTGTGAATCAATCGTCACCACCGCCGGGAAATTTGCCACGTCCAGTTCCCAGATCGCTTCGGGCGACCCAAATTGCTCGAGCATATGGACGCTGCACACTCGCTGGATGCATTCCGCCAAAACCTGGGCCGCGCCGCCAACCGCATGAAGATAAACACAACCGAATTCCTTGCACGCGGCCAGGGTGCGATCACCCATTCCGCCTTTTCCAATCACGCCGCGAAGGCCAAATCGCTGGATGATGGCCGCCTGGTACGGTTCTTCGCGAATCGACGTGGTCGGGCCAGCGGCGGTGCATTTATACGTGCCGTCCTCCCGCTTCATCATCACCGGCCCGCAATGATAAAGGATTCCATCCCGCAAATTGACTTCCTTCGGCAATTCTCCTCCCTCGTGGAGATATTTATGGACGGCATCGCGCCCCGTGAAGACAACGCCCGAGATTAAAACCTCGTCGCCAACTTTCAGGGCGCGAATTTTTTCTTCAGTGAATGGAAAAGAGAGTTCAATCATGGCGATTTCAAATGGCGGCTATTTTCTCCCACGAATCATCGCGGCGGGCAAACTCAATCGTCGGCCCTGAAGCCGGATCGTTTTGAACCTCCGGTTTGCAAATACGCGGGCGTGCCTTTACGGTGCGGTCTGCAAGCGTCAGCCGCGCAAAACCAGAGCCAGAGCTGACTCGTTGAGTCGAGCACTGTCCTCGCAACGCAAACACAACATTCAAAACTGAAAATCTATGTCCACCTTCCATGCCTACGCCGCCCCCGCCCCGAACTGCCCACTTAAACCTTTTGACTTCGATCCCGGCGAACTCGGGCCCGAAGAAGTCGAAATCAAGGTGTCGCATTGCGGCGTCTGTCACTCCGACCTCTCCATGCTCGAGAACGCCTGGGGAATGTCGAGTTACCCGTTTGTTCCTGGTCACGAGGTGGTCGGAACCATTGTGGCTCTCGGCGAACAGGCGAAAGGTCTCAAGATTGGCCAGCGGGTCGGCGTGGGTTGGTCAGCGAAGAGTTGTCTTTCCTGTCACGGGTGCCTTTCCGGTTCCCATAATCTCTGCCCAACCACGCAGGGAACCATCGTCGGACGTCACGGCGGATTCGCCGATCGCCTCCGCTGCCAATGGACCTGGGCGCGGCCGTTGCCCGACGCGTTGGATCTCGCGAAAACCGGACCGTTGCTCTGCGGCGGTGTCACCGTTTTCACTCCGCTGTTCGAGTACAATGTTCTCCCCACATCGCGCGTCGGGGTCATCGGCATTGGGGGCCTGGGTCACATGGCGTTGCAGTTCGCAAATAAATGGGGCTGCGAAGTTCACGCCTTTACCACGAGCGACAGCAAGGAAGCCGAAGCCCGCCAACTCGGCGCGCATCATGTCCACAACACCAAACGGGACGGAGTCCTGAAAAAACTGGCCAGTAGCCTTGATTTAATTATCTCCACCATCGCCGTGCCCATTGAGGTTCCCGGCTTGCTCGACACACTGGCCCCAGGTCGCTTGCATGTACTTGGGGCGATTCTTCCGCCGATGGCGGTTCCAGCGTTCGGGCTGATTATGGGACAGAAGTCGATCGCCGGTTCGCCAACCGGAAGTCCCACTGCTATCAGCAGCATGTTGGAATTCAGCGCGCGCCATGGAATCGCACCGATCACGGAGAACTTTCCAATGTCCAAAGTGAATGAGGCAATGAATCACCTTCGTTCCGGCAAAGCGCGCTACCGCATCGTGCTCGTCAATGAGTGAAGGTTTGCGAAGCGATTATGGAGTGCTTTCGTAAACGGGCGGAAGAACGCGAACGGGCGCGCCCTCTCGATCAGCTTCGGGATACCTGTCGCCCCCGGCGGGTTCGTTGACCCGTCCGCGATAGGAAGATTCGCGTGTGATATTCGCCGCGACTCCATTCAAAATTTGGCTCTCCCAGTTTTTGAACCAGGCGACCGGCAATCCAGCCTGGCGGCTTACCACTTCGAGCTGTGTTTCCTCCGACGAAACGCGGGTGACCCATACGCCAACATTTTCTCCCATGGTCGTGATCTGGAGACCGCGTTTGGCCGCGATGTAAC
>JBDSIW010000488.1:0-4436 GCA_039917795.1 Verrucomicrobiota bacterium
CCAACCATTCCCGTGCCGGTCAACAGCAGCATGGTCAATCCGATTGCAAGCCCGCCGCCGTAGAGGATTTCAGGCGTCAGTTTTTTCGCGGCGCTTTGCGCAATAACCATGACGGCGACGGCTTTGAGCGGTTGCACCGGCATGGGGAGCCGATAAAAAAATCCCGTCAATACCTGCATCGCGCCGTAAACAATCAGGACGCTCGCGCTGTCCAGACCAAGCGCGAGAATCATTCCGATCACCAACGGCAGATCGGTGCCGATGTCGCCCGCCGCACCGGCGAATTCGTTACGGTCAAATCGAAGGCGCGGGCGGCTATGTTCCGGAGCAGGATTCATCATTCTCCCGGATATTCCAGCACGGGAGGATTTGACCCAGGTTCGCGAAAGTTTTTTACGCTGAGCCGGGTGGGAATGATCCGCTCAGCATGTCCATCGTAGAAAAGCCCGTTCATTCCGTTGCCGTGCCGGGTGGGATAATGACTGGTATTGGTGAAGGAAAGCCAGGGTGGCCGCGGCGGCATGGCGATGCGGGAATCAGAGCAGCCCGGACTGCGTCGATGGTCCCAAACGATGAGTCGTTCTGAAGAACGCGTGACAAACGATTCAGGTTTGGCCATCGGGCTGCCATCGCTGTAATTCATGGCGTAAGCGCATTGCCACTGTTTTTCGGTGGGGCATTTGAAAATGTTGGTGAGTCCAAGATACGGAAAGAGCAAACCAACCTTGTAGGTGGCACCGGCCGTCCCGTCGGGGACCTGGGCTGGATCGTACGGAGCCCACCAGATTTCGTTGAGCCCGGTGGGTGGAGGACTGTTCGGCCCATTGCCGGAAGGAACGCCGGCCGACAGCCCGAATGGATCAGCGGGGGTGTCCGGGCATAACCGATACGGAACGTTCACCCCGTTGTTGCTGTCGCGATAGAGAATGTAAGCGAAGCCGATTTGTTTCAGATTATTGAGGCAACTGGTTTGCACCGCCTTGGCCTTGGCCCGGGCGAGCGCAGGCAAAAGCAGGGCCGCGAGAAGTGCGATGATGGCAATGACCACCAGGAGTTCAATCAGAGTGAAAGCAGTGGGCCTGGCTGCGCGCATCCCGAATTGAAAACTGAACCGATATATCTTGTCAAATAGGTCGTAATGTTTTTATCGGGAGCGAAGCAGCGCTCGCAGTACCTTCCACGAAGACGTAGTCGCGCCGAGGCATTCAGTCTCCATTCTCTTGTAGAGCGTCAGAACTTCGTTTCCCGCCGGTGTCAGCATGGCGCCGCCCTTGATTTTGCCGCCCCGCAAGGAAACGACCAACGGTTCCTTGAAACACCGGTTCATGGTTTGAATCAGGTTCCAGGCCCGCATATAGGAAAGCCCCATCGATTCAGCTGCGAGGGAAATCGATCCAGTTGCATGCAGATGTTCGAGCAATTCAGCCTTTCCGGGCCCGAGCGCGATTTCCGCGCCTCGCAGGATTCGAAAGCGCGGTTGCAAGTCCAGTGCGTCCGGACTTTCCGCTTTTTTCCCAACGACAGAAGGCTTGTTCTTAACTCTGCTCATAGTTGTAGCATCGCTTGGGAAAAACTTTTCAACGATTCTGCGTGAAAGGAAAGGGCGAAGTCTTCGAGTTTCTTCTTCAATGTGGAAAACGGAATCGGCGTCATCAGGCATTTGTTTATCAGATTCACCACGGCATTTCCGGTTGGTGGAAAACTTCAACGATTTTCTGATGGAATCCCCGCTTGGCGGCCCAAAGCACGACGACTAATTTTTCCCCATGATTTCAGGTCACATTTTGCGCGCAGAAAACGCGGCGATTCCTTCCCGTTTATGAGTATCTCGCTCAAACCCCAGCATCTCAAACGTTACAAGGACATCGCGATGCTGTTCTGGAAGTACGGCAACGCGGACATGGTTCAGCAATTCGGCCTTCGCTCCGCGCTGAACGACGAAGATCTCACCGCCGGCCAGACCAGCCCGCCCGAGGAATTAGCGGACGACCTGGAGCGAATGGGCCCGACCTTCGTCAAGCTCGGGCAAATCCTTTCGAGTCGCGCGGATTTATTGCCGGAGGTTTACCTCGACGCGCTTTCCCGGTTGCAGGACAAGGTCAAACCTTTTTCTTACGAGGAAGTCGAAACCATCGTCTCGGCGGAACTGGGCGTGCGGATTTCAAAGGCTTTTTTACGTTTCGACCAGGAACCGCTCGCCGCGGCGTCCTTGGGACAAGTGCATCGCGCGGTAATGCGGGATGGACGGCAGGTGGTGGTTAAAGTGCAGCGACCTGAGATTCGCAAACAAATCGCGCAGGACCTCGAAGTGTTGGAGGAGATCACCACTTTCTTTGAGGAACACACCAAGATGGGCCGGCGCTACCAGTTTCAAAAAATCTTTGAGGAGTTCCAGAAGACGCTCATCAACGAGTTGGATTACCTCCGCGAAGCGGCCAATCTCAAGGCGATTGGTGAGAACCTGAAAGAATTCCCGCACATCATTGTTCCCGCAACCGTCCCCGATTACTCGACGCGTGCCATCCTCACCATGGATTTCGTGCCCGGAAAAAAAATCACCCAGATCGAGCCTCTCGAACGGATGGAACTGGCAGGCGCACCGCTGGCGGATGAACTTTTCAAAGCCTATCTCAAGCAAGTTTTGGTGGATGGCGTTTTCCATGCGGACCCGCATCCAGGCAACGTATTCCTGACGGAGGACAATCGCATCGCCCTGCTGGATTTCGGAATGATCGGCCGCACCACACCCGAGATGCAGGAGAAATTGATCAAGGTTTTGATCGCCATCAGCGAAGGAAAAGGCGAGGAAGCCGTTGCGCTCGTCATCCAGATGAGCGAAACCACCCAGTATTTTGACGAGCCCCAATTTCGTCGCACGATCGCCGCGCTGGTGGCGGAGCAGCAGGACAGCACCCTTGAACAATTGGATGTCGGCAGCATTCTCCTGAAGGTAGGACGCGCCGCTGGTGAAAATGGCCTCTTTGTCCCGATCGAATTGACTCTGCTGGGAAAAACATTGCTTCAGCTCGACGAAATCGGCCGTGGGCTCGACAGCAATTTCAATCCGAACGCCGCGATCCGCGAGCACGTCAGCGAGATTCTTAATCGCCGGTTAAAAAAAGATATTACACCGGGAGCGATTCTGGCTTCAGTGCTAGAACTGAAGGATTTCGCCACTGGCCTGCCTCGGCGGGTGAACAAGATTTTGGATACGGTGGGCAATTCCGAATTTGAAATCAAAGTGAGATCGCCCGACACCAATCTGTTGCTGGAGGGTTTTCAGAAAATCGCCAACCGAATTACCACGGGATTAATCCTGGCGGCGCTGATTATTGGCGCAGCGTTACTGATGCAGGTGCGAACAACCTTTCAGATTATGGGTTACCCGGGCTTTGCTATGCTGTGTTTCCTGTTCGCCGCTGGAGGTGGATTCTGGCTCGTGCTGAGCATTGTGATGACCGACCAGCGAACCAAGCGGAGACAGCGCCGGCAGAATAAATAGTTTTGATTCCCGCTCCCATCACTCCGAAACCCGACGAGGTCGTGCAACGGACTTGTGGAAATGATCCGATGCCAACCGGCTATTCCGGAGAGGAAGCGGAACCCCTCTCCACGCATCTGAGCTTGCGAATGTTGGCCAGCGTTCTAACCTGTCAATCATGATCGCTGGAACCGTTGACATGGATATTCATACCCGCATCGCCGGATTGGCGGAGCGGGTTTTAGGCGGCGGAATGATTTCTCGCGCGGAAGCTTTGTCGCTTTTCGAAATTGAGCAGAGCGCGGACCTTTTCGATCTCCTCTCGTGGGCGAACCGAATCCGCGAACATTTCAAGGGCAACAAAATCCACCTTTGTTCCATCGTGAACGCGAAAGCGGGCGCGTGCTCTGAGAACTGCAGTTTCTGCGCGCAATCTTCTTTTCATCAAACTGGCTCGCCGAAATATGGATTCGTTGACCCTGAACCCGTCGTCGAGGCGGCTGAGGAAGCCAATCGTAATGGCGTTACGGCTGTGGGACTGGTCGCGGCCTGGAAAGGTTTGAAGGAGGGGCCTATGTTGGATGAGGTTTGCGATCGCATTCGTGAACTTTCGCAAGGGGGGAAGACGCGTGCAGATGCGTCACTCGGGATTATCAAAAGCCAGAATGTGGCGGATCGATTGAAGGAAGCGGGTCTGGAGTGTTACGGGCACAATCTGGAAAGCTCCCGCCGTTTTTTTCCGAAGACCTGTACCACGCACACCTACGACGACCGGGTCGAGACGATTGGATATTTGAAAAAAGCCGGCCTCAAAATTTGTTCGGGCGGAATTATCGGCATGGGCGAAACGCGTGAAGATCGTTGTGACCTGGCATTTTCCTTGAAGGAAATCGGCGCGAACGTGGTTCCGATCAATATTTTAAATCCGATCAAAGGCACACCCTTTGAAGATGTG
>JBDSIW010000489.1:0-6147 GCA_039917795.1 Verrucomicrobiota bacterium
AAATATTGTTGGAGGCGTCGAGCAGATCTTCGGTGAATTCTTTTCCGTTGCCCTCTTGAAAACTGACAAATTGGCGGTGGCCTGGCGGCAGAAGGGCGATCCATTTGGAAACCGCTTTCAGAATCGCGCCCGAGCCTGGAGCGAATTTCAGTTCAAATCGAAAATTAGAATTCTCATCGACCGCAATTTTTGTTTCTAGAAGCGACAACGGTTTGCTATCGAGCGAAAGTTCCAAAAGATTTTTCGCCAGATTTTCCAACGGTTTCTGAGCGGCGGATATTTCATCAGCAGAAATTGTCCCATCGGAATTTGTGTCGAGCAGAATAACATTTTCCAAATCGTTGGGAGAAAAAATTAAAACGGCGCGAATCTGATTGATTTCATGCTGGAGCTTGAGCGTGCTCAAGCCGGGCGTGTGGGCGAGGATTTGAAAGGCGCTCGCAAAAATCAGGATAAATATAAATTTCTTTTTCCAATTCACAGTGAGCGAGGATAGATGAAGTTTTTGAAAAAGAAAACCGGCGGCTTTTGAAGGCCGCCGGTCTGCGAGGCGATATTATTTGTTAATGATGCGTATGATTGCGACCATTTAACGGCGTGGCCGCATACGGAAATACTTTGTTATAGGCGATGTCGTTTGAATTAACATTGTCGCCCGCCACTCCGTTTGCGACGGAGAACGTGTCGGGTCGCAAATCGTTGATTAATGCAGAGACGGCAATATCCACAACATCATCGCCGAAACGGCGACCGTTCGGCCAGCCGCCAGGAATTGTTCCAGTTGGAAATCCGGGCAAACCCGCCTGCACCGTACTCGTCAAAGCGTCGCCGCCAAACACGCTCAAGCGAGAGAAGCCAGCGTCATCTGATCCGCCGCCAGTGAGCCGGGCCGGACCGGTGGAAAGATCGACTTTGATAACGTCAGGAATAAAAATTCCAGCGATGTCGGTGCGATTACTGGTGATGGCGTGAGTGCCGACGATGGCGTTGAGTAAAACGGCCAGCTCTGGATTGAGCGCATATTTCTTGAATAAAGTCGCGTCAGCCGTGGGACTGGTGCGGTTGTAAAGGTCTTTGTCTTCGAGAGCGATAAGAGCTTCGCAGAACAGCGGATTTCCCTGACGGGCGACTTGCACGTATCTTCCACCAGCGGTTCCGAACCGACGATTGTTATTGTGGTTTTCGATGCCGTCGTTGTTCTGAACTGGTTTGGATTTTCCCGTGCCCTCGTTGTCAACCAATCGGCTCGCGTTTGATTTTTCCATGTCTCGCAAAATGCTCACGCTCTTCCTGCTTGTGGTCGCATAAACACCCACGACTTGCTGATCCCCGCCGAGTTCAGAAATGGGAATTTCCAGCACCATCGTGTGTACATTGAATCCACCTTGAGCGTCTTTGCCCGGATTGCGAAGTTGGAGCAAATCGAAAATCGCCTGGATGTCGCCGTAAAAACCATCGTCGCGTTGTCCTGCGAAAGAGCGATAACCATTTCCGAGATCTTTCACAGTTTGCATCGTGTAACGATCGAGCGCGCCTTCTGAAGCCACCCCGGGTTTGGCAGGATTTTCTCCACTATCACCTTGATTGTAAAACGGTGTGGCAATCCCTTGATTATTGGGCGGGACAACTCCCGATCCCAAAACAGTTCCATGTCCGCTGCGACCGCCTGGGGCGCGAGTGTCGAGCTTCGTCACGGTGTAGGTTTGCAAAAGATTTTGGGTGGGATCATCCACGTTGGAGACGACACCGGTGTAAGCCTGGAGAATCGTTTTTTGATTTTTGAATTTCGTACTGAATTGGAATTGATAGCTCAATGTCGCCTGGCCGAGATCGAGGTCGCTGGAGCCATTTTTCTTGGCAACATTCGAGGTAGCCACATGCAATTCATAGAGCACGTTGTCATCGAAGCGAAAATCATTTGGCCCGATGCCCGGTTCTTCAAACGGATAAACCGCCAGCGCCACGGACAAATATTTCTTCGAGTCTCGACTGGTGAGAAACGCGTAAACGTCCGTCGTGTTGGCCGAAGGATCCAATGTGATCAACGGTGCGTCCATGTGGCTGGAGGCGCGCAGGTTTGGCGTGAGCGCGAGTGACGCAATCGTCATCCCCAGCGGCAATCCACGCAGGATAGTTTTCAGCATTTTATTTTTCATTTTATTTTTTAATTTCCGTAATTTTGGCCTGATTTTGCGCGCCGACCAAACGGCCATTGAGTTCGGCGATTTGTTGTTGTTCTGAGGTAAAAAGCATTTGCTGAATGGCCGTGGCCTTTTGAGAAAACCTTGCGACCTCTTTGGAGTCGCCATTCGCTTCGGCAATTATCGCTGCGTGAAAAAACAAACGAGCGTCCTCGGTCCCCTCGCTCAGAGCGATGCCAGATTGCGTGCGAGCCTCCGGAAATTTTCCAGCCGCATTGAGTGACCAGGCCAACGCATCGTGAGTAAAAATATCGGCCCGTTGAGACAGTTCGCGCTCGCATAGTTTTACGGCCAAATCGCCTTTGTCGTGGCGCGTTGCCAAATAGCATGCGAATGTTCGTGGATCTTCCTGCGCACCGCGCTTGTTCAGTTCCGCTTCGACGACAACACCTTCACCTTTTCTTCCCGCTAAATTTAAAGCGTCGACTAAAATCCATTGATACTCGGGCAACGGGTTTAATTCCGCCGCGCGCTCCAAAGATTTAATGGCGTTGTTGGTTTGGCCTTGGGCGAGTTCAATTCTACCGCGAAAAAACAAAGCGGCGGCGTAATCCGGTTGCAGTTCCAGAGCGGCGTTGACTGAAAGAATGCTTTTAGATAATTGGTGATTCTGAAATTCATAGGCCGCTCGCCGCGTGTAACTCCATGCGGTCGCCTCAGCGTTACGCGAACTTCCAGCGCTCGTCGCGAGCGAAATCAATTCCAACGCGCCATCCAAATCTCCCGTGATCCACCGCGCGTGCGCTCCGCGGGTGTAGGCGTGCAGATCGGGCTTCAACTCCATCATTTTTTGATACGCCTCAATCCCCTGCGCCACTTGCCCACGATCCATCAAAATATCGCCGAGCAAACCGTAGTCGAAGGACGCGCCACGTTTCTGAACCAGTTGGAGGGCGATCGGTTCGGCTTCTTTAAATTTGTGCATGCTTTGCAAAGCATGGCCTCTTAATAAAAGTGCGGCGGCGCTTTCAGGTTCATGGGAGGCAATGCAAACCGCGCATTGTTCCGCAAGGTTGTAAAGTCCTGGATCATTTGCGCTGCGTGCTCTGGAGACAAAAAGCCAGCCGAGCTGTTCGAGCAGGAGCGCGGGGGTCGCTGACGTTTTTATTTTTTTCTGAAGATCTGAAATCTCAAGGTCGCCCTTAATTATTCCACGAGGAGAAATCAAAACAATTTTGCAAGCCTCGCACGTGGGAAGCACGGGTGATGGCGTTTTTGCCGAAGGAGTGGTTTCCGCGCGCAGACTCGTGACCAGCGATGTCGCCAGCACAATTATTAAAAAAAACTGAATCTCCTTTTTCATCCTTATTCCCTCGTTCAATCAATCTTTACGTTTTGAAACCCAGTTTGGATGCAATCATTTTTTCAAAGGACGGTTGCGATTTAAAACTGGAAGGGAAACCTACGAGCCGCCAAACAGTCAGCAATGGAGACAAAGGACTCCAATACAAGTGAGGGGAAAAATATTTACTTCTAAGGCTTTGTTTTCCGAAAACAAACTAAGTGCCGAGCAAAACCATCTTGCCTTCGGGCTTGGCAACGCCACCTTTGCGTTCGAGCGTGACCGCAATTTTTTCAAAATTGACTCGTGACTTCGGCTGGTATTGAAAACGAACAGCGCCTTTTGCATCCACGGTGAAAACTCCCGCGTCCACCGGACTTGGATACTTCGAGTCGATCACCCAAAGCTGATAATCTTTGTCCGCCGGAATTGCCGCCAAATTCTCCACCACTAAAATTCCTTTTTGCTGTTCGTTATCCCAAACGGAAACGGCAACTGCTTTTGGGGAATCTTCCAGCAACGAACTCAGCGTTGCGATTCGCATTTGTGAGAGGTGATCTTTCTTTTGCAAGGTGGCGACTTCGGTTTGCAGAGAATCAGTTTGAGCGCGCAATTCGGCTGTCTGTTCGTGTAGTTGACTCAATTCAGATTTTAAATTGTGGGCGTATTTGCCAGCCGCGGTTTGTTTTTTCGTTTTATCCAAAAAGAGAAACCCGCAAATTACAGCCAAGCAAGCGGCCAGCGCCCACGGAAACCAAACGATGAAGCCGGAATAAGTTTCGCGCGGCATTGGAACAATTTTCGACGTCACACTTTCGCGCGCATCGAGTTGTTGGAAAATTTTCTGCTTCAAATGCGATGACGGTTGCACTTGCGGAACCGATGCCGCCAATAAATCGGTGCTGGCGCGAAATTGTTCGACGAGGCGGCGCAGGTCGGAATCATCACGCAGTTGCGTTTCAAATTCCGCCAACTCCGATCCGGCCAGCAATACAAGGACATAGAGGCTGGCCTGTTCTTCCATGCGCTCGTCGATCATATTTGTCCCTCCAACGAGTCGCGCAGTTTTAGCATTCCACGACGAATCCGTGCTTTGACCGTGCCGAGCGGTTCTCCTAATGAAACGGAGATTTCGTTCTGCGTCATGCCGCCGAAAAATGCCAGTTCGATGGCCTGCCGTTGATCACCGGGCAGACTGCTAACCGCTGTGCGCACGAGAACGGATGTCTCATTGCTTTCGGTTTCCGATTTGGAACTGGCGGCGGCTTTGAGCAAAATGGCGGTTTCTTCTTTCACTTCGTCGAGCAATCGATATCGCCTTTGCGCGGTACGCAATCGGTCAATCGCCTTGTTGCGGGTCATGGTCACAAACCAACTAAAAGGAGCGCCGAGTTCCCGCTTATAAACCGCTGCTTTGTCCCAGATCTGCAAAAAAACTTCCTGCAAAACATCTTCGGCTTCCTTCGAGTCATTCAGGACTTTCACAATGATGGAAAACAGAATTCCAGAATAGCGATCATAACAACGGGAAAAAGCCGCGCGGTCGCCTTGAGCGATCAGCCCCAGGAGTTCCATGTCTATCTTTGCGGATTCTTCGTTCACGTAAATCGAACCGAGTGGTCATCGGGATTGAAACCTCCCAAACGACCGGTTTTTCCCACCGGATTGGAATCGTAACAATCGTCTTCATGTTGGCAAGCTCCACTGAATTAAACGGATGAAAACAGGAATTGGATGCACGTTTTTTTGGCCGGTAAGGTGGGCTTCTTCGCGTCACATTACCAGATGTAGCTTGGAAAACGTTCGTTGCTTTCCGCCGCGCTTTGCGACATTTTTTCCGAAACATCCAACCACGAAGAAATTTATGAACCCAGTTGCTGAACCTTTGCAATCGTCAACCACACAGACCGTCACCCAGCTCGATCAACTCAAACGCTTCACCCGCGTGGTCGCAGACACCGGCGACTTCGCCACGCTCAAAGAGTTTCAACCGCTGGACGCCACCACGAATCCCTCGCTCATCCTGAAGGCGGCGCAAATGCCGGCATACAAGCATCTCCTCGACAAGGCGATCGCCGACCAGAAGAAAGTGAATTCCGCGACAGGCGAAAAGTTGATCAAGGCCATCGTCGATGATTTGCTTATTTTGTTTGGCGTGGAAATCTTGAAAATCGTGCCGGGCCGCGTTTCCACCGAGACCGACGCGAACCTGTCTTTCGATGCGGAAGCGCTGGTGGCGAAGGGGCGCCTTTTCATTTCGCTTTATGAAAAACAGGGAATCCAGCGCGAGCGTATTCTCGTGAAAATCGCCACGACCTGGGAAGGAATCCGCGCCGCGGAAGTTCTGCAAAAGGAGGGAATCAATTGCAATCTGACGTTACTCTTTTCGCTCGTGCAAGCGGTAGCTTGTGCGGAAGCCGGCGCCAAATTGATCTCGCCTTTCGTGGGCCGGATTCTGGATTGGTACAAGAAGAGCACGGGAAAAGATTACTCTCCGGCGGAAGATCCCGGTGTGGTTTCGGTGAAGGAAATCTACGCCTATTACAAAAAATTCGGCCATGCTACCGAGGTGATGGGCGCGAGCTTCCGGAATGTCGGAGAAATCACTGAGCTGGCTGGATGCGATCTTCTCACCATCAGCCCCAATCTTCTAGCGGATTTGAA
>JBDSIW010000490.1:0-2668 GCA_039917795.1 Verrucomicrobiota bacterium
GACCGACGAATCGCCCGTCATCGAACGCAGCGCCGTCCAGAGCGATGTTGCCGAGGTTGCGTCGCGCAAAAACGGTTCCGACAATTTGATCGCGTGCTGGCGCACAGTTTCGTCCGCATCGCGCAACGAAAATAAAAGCGTTTTGACGTCGATCCGGCCCGCACCTTCCAATGCATAAAGCGCGTGCAAGCGCGCCAGCGGCCACGACGATTTCGCCACCAGGGTTTGCAACAGGGGAATCGCAGCTTTGTCCTTCCGCTGATAAAGCAGGCGCGCCGCGGTATCGCGATGCCAGCCGTTGGGACTTTCGAGCGTGGAAACCAATTGAATCGTCGTCGCGTTGCCGAGATGCGGTGTCTGTGGCTGTTTGTAATTCGTCGGCACAACGCGGTAAATCCGCCCGCGATCATTCCCGCTGTTCAAGTCGAGATGCTTCTTGATTTGCTCGGGCAACGACCAGGGATGCTCAATGACTTCCCGGTACATATCGATCACATACAAGCCTCCGTCCGGTGCATTGGCGAATTGCACGGGCCGGAACCACGTGTCGCGCGAGGCGAGAAATTCGCTCTTCTGTTCGTCGGCCGGGCGCGCCGCTTTCACGCTGGGGCCATCCGGGTAAATGATTTTCCGATGAACCAGATTGCCGCCCGCGTCGCCAATAAATCCGTTGTCGCGAAATTCCGGCGGCAAGGCGCTCCCTCGATACATCGTAATCCCCGTTGCCCCGGTGAAATATCCCGCCGAGCGTCCGCCCCCTTCGATCATCCCGGGCGAAACCCCGCTCACGCGCCATTTCGTCCGAATCACCCGCCACGGCTCTTCCGGGCTGATGCGATAAACTTCCGCCGCCGGTCCATCCACCGCGATATCCACCAGCGCGCCGGGCATCGCATAAAACGGATTTCTTTCCGCGTAGTGCGCGTCGTACATCATCGTTTGAATATGATGACTATTGCTGCAAACGAACTTGCGCCCTTTGCTGTCGTAACTGAATCCATATTGTCCCCCGCCATTCTCGGCGAACAATTCCGCCGTGCGCGGATCAAAATTGAAATCGCGACCGTTCAAGTTGAGCGGCGCTTGCTGGGCGACCATCAGGTTGGTCACGATCCCGCCGCTGGGCGCCGTCGCCCCGTGAATCCGATTGTCCAGGCCCCAGTTAAATCCATTCAACAGCGCCTGCACGTTTAACTTATCCTTGCCCACGCCGAAACCGGTAAAGACCACTTTGCGCACGTCCGCCTTGCCATCGCCTTCGGTGTCCTTCAAATAAATCACGTCCGGCGACGCCGCCACGAAGATGCCGCCGTCATAACAAATCACTCCGGTCGGCCAGGGCAATCCATCCGCAAAGACCGTCGCCTTCTCATAACGACCATCGCCATCCAGATCCTCCAGCACGCGAATCCGGCCGAGCTTTTCGTCGCGGCGCTCAGAGTAATCGTTCATCTCCACGACGAACATCCGCCCGTTCTCATCGAAGGACAGCGCGATGGGATCGATGACGTTGGGCTCGGACGCGACCAACTCGAGGCGAAAGCCCGGTTTCATCTGGAAAGTCTGGAGCGCATTGGTGGGTTCGACCGCGACAAAGCGTGGCAAATCCTTTTTGGGATCGAGCTCAGGAGGATCGGCTTTTACGAGGGAAGAGCTGAGAAAAAAAACAATAAGCGCACCGCGAAAGATCATCCCAGAACCAAGCAGCGAAGCGCAGGGAGTTCAAGGCATTTTTGGTTCGGGTTCGAATCAGCGCGCCATTTCGTTTAGAAAACTTCCAGCCCACCGAGCCGCCGTTCCACTCACGTCAGCTTCGCGACAAATCTGCGTAAAACCAGCGGTTCCTAAACCGGAACGATGCAGTCGAAGTCAGAGACGATGCGACTGGAGCGCGGAATTTATTCCGCTTTAACTCGATTGCCGCCCAGCCACAACGGACACCAATCGGTCCGCCAGATCGAAGCGGACTAAAGTCCGCGCTCCGGTCGATTCGCCGCCCCAGAATACTTTTGGCGCATTTCTCAACTGCATCGTTCCGGCTAAAAACCCCGTTCTTCATACACTCGCGCCGCCTTTGCAGGCGAGGCGAGAGGCTTCCTGAAACCAAAAGCATGCTGGACAGGAAATTAGGTCGGCCCTACGGTCAACTCGTGAAACCGGATAGACTGCAAACCCCGCCGCCCATTACTGGTTAGGCCACAAACCGTATGGAACACTTGCCCGAAGATGATCGCGATGGATTGTTCGGATTTGGACTTCCCGATGAAGAAACGCGCGATTTGGTTAGACGGATTTCTCCATTGCTCTTGCAGGCTTTGAAAGGTTTAGCCATTGCTGTGAGCACTGACGCGACACGACATATTGCTATCAAGGCTGGATACAGGCAGATCATGATGTTCATAGTTGACCCACTCCTTGTTGAACACCTCGATAGATTTGAGTCAATCATACAAGACAACATTCCAGCGGGTATCTCGTTTGAGATCGTATGTGAGGAGACCACTTTACGCAAGGGAGGCAGCTAACCATGTGGCCTAACCTCCAAGGCTAGCATTGACCGACTGAGTCGGACGAAGGAGCGTCTATGCTAGCCGTTGTTGAACAAGCCCGGTCGAACTGCCGAAGTCTCTCTTTGCGGTTTTCTTTTTTCCCCTTCTCCGTCCGGTTT
>JBDSIW010000491.1:0-2656 GCA_039917795.1 Verrucomicrobiota bacterium
ACGGAAAGTGGACGAGCCGCCGCCGCGAACCGCAACCCGAGTATAAACAACATTGTTTCGTGGTGGTTCACGCCGCGAAACAGTTTTTCAAATTCGCAGAATTCGATCCCGCCTCCCAAGCGGTGGACGAGAAATCCTATCGCGACCTGATTCATCAAATCGTATTCGGAAGCGACATGCGCCGGGCGGATGTAAAAATAAAAGTCCCCGGCTACGCGAACCTGAATGAGTTCAGCCGCGCTCATGAAGATTTGCTCAAGCGGGAATCCGGCAGCGCCTGGCGCAGCTATTTTCAACGCGGCCATTGGCGCATCATGCTGCCGTTCTCGCGGCGTCATCAGGAGAAGGCTGGCGAAGACTTCGTTCGAAAGTTGCGCGAAAACCAGGCCCTGGTCGTCCATCTCGTTCGCTTCCCGCAACTGAGCATCAATCACGCGGTCATGCTGGTCGGTTTCCGAGAGACGACTGAGGCCATTGAGTTTTCGGTTTACGACCCGAACACACCCGACAAACCATCCATCCTCACCTACGATCGCGCCTCGCGAACTTTCCTGCTCCCGACCAACGCCTATTTTTACGGCGGCAAAGTAAATGTTTACGAGATATACCGCTCCTGTTTGTATTAACCGCTGCCGCCCCGCTATGAATTCAATATTTTCTCTCGTCCGCCGGAAAAGTTTTCTGGCCATTCTCGCGACTTTAATTTCGTTCAACGCGCTGGCGGAAAAACCGATTTATTCCGCGTCCTTTGCAGATTTTGATCGGCGCGCGCGTTCGACCAAACCGATATCGGTTGTGTTTCTCGGCGGTGCCCTGACTTGGGGAAGCGGCGCCAGCGATCCGGAGACAACAAGTTTTCGCGCGCTGATGGAAACGCACCTGCGAGAAAAATATCCCTCCGCGCATTTTAATTTCCACACTGCCGCGTTTGGCGGGACGGGCTCGAAACTGGGAATGTTCCGCATCGAGAGCGACGTTTTATCGAGAAAGCCCGATCTGGTTTTTCTGGATTTTACGACCGAGGACAAGCTGGACGGAACGGATCGATCCACTTTGGGGAGCTACGAGCGGATTCTGCGCGAATTGATTTCACGGGGCATTCCCGTGGTGGAAGTCCTTCTCGGAACGAAGGAGTTTTTCGGCGCGGACTGGAAGCACCTTGGGCCGACTCGATTTCGCGATCACCTAGAAATGGCCAACCTGTATCACACCGGAATTGGCAATAGCTTCCCGCTTATCCAGAATTATTTGGGGAGCGAGAAGCGCAAGCGGGTGGAAATCTGGCCGAAGGGAGAAGTTTATCCGAATGACCTTGGCCACAGATTTTTCTTTGAAGCGTTGCGTGACGGCCTGAATCGGGCCATTCAGGAGAAACGTGTTTGTTATTTTCCGACGGATGCGGTGTTCTCGGACGAATATAAAATTCGCTCCCGTTTTTTTCCGGCGGCCTGGCCGGTTCCGCAAGGCTGGCATGTTGCGAAATCTTTGCGTCCTTCACCGGAGCCAGGCGGGAGCGCAGTGGATTGGATGAACGAGGTCGTGGTCGCCGACCAGAATGACGACAGCATAAGGCCGCTCCAGTTGACGTTCGCCGGTACCTTTCTTGGCCTTCTCGGTGAGGCCGATGAAAACGGTTTGGGCTTTACCGTTTCCGTGGACGGCGAGCCGATGTATTTTGACGAGGTCGAAGAGGAAGAAGTCTGGCCGACCAGCACCACTCGTTCAGGCGGAGGCAGCCATTTTTTTTGGTATGAGATTTCCGACCGGTTGACTCCGGGCCGGCATACAGTGGAGGTATTACCGGTTGTGGGAGAAGAAGCAGGAGATCTGCGCATTGAGAGTATTTGCGTCGCGGGTCCCGCGCCTGACGCGCCCCAAAGCATTTCCGCACAGGCGGCGGGTTTGTAATCAATCCAACGGTTCGCGTCCCGAAAACCCGGACTCAAGGTCGTGCCAGTACTGGATGTCCTCTTCGTCCTTTTCCCAGCAAAGGAAAATTTCCCGCCCATTCCTGACTGCGGGAAAATCGATCAGGCCGCGCTCCAA
Source organism: Verrucomicrobiota bacterium (assembly GCA_039917795.1). GTDB lineage: Bacteria > Verrucomicrobiota > Verrucomicrobiia > Limisphaerales > CANJXF01 > CANJXF01. Next base: position 2,047 of record JBDSIW010000491.1, read on the forward strand.
ATCCTTGATTTGAATTCCTCGCGCCGCGAATTCCTGGATGACCGAGAGCAAATCCGCGCGCAGCTTGACGGAGCTGTTGACGGTGTCCCCGCCGACATCATTGCCCGCTGAACCCAAATTGGTGAGGCGCAAATCAAGTTTCGCCATGCGCTCGCGAATTTTTGAAATATCCTCGAGCCAGGTTCGCAAGTCCGGCAGCAAAGACCTTGCTTCCTCAATCGTGTAATGTTTGGAAAATTGAAAGCTCACAACGACGAGGAATTGACCTGAAGTTTTTTCTCGATCTCCGCGCTCGGCTCGAGCGTCAGTGACTTCTTCCAGGCTTCGCGGGCTTTTTCATTTCGTTTCAGCGCGCTATAAACGTCACCGAGGTGGTCAAACAGAGTCGGATCGGGCTCGTCGCTCAGCGCCACCGCTTGCAGAAGGTACTGCAACGCCGAGTCGTTTTGGTTCAGCTTGTGCAAGACCCAGCCGAGACTGTCGAGGAACGCGGCGTTTTTCGGTTCGACTTTGACCGCCTTCTCGATGTATTCCCGCGCTTTGTCCAAATTTTCGCCGCGATCCGCCCACATGAAACCCAGGTAATTAAGCGCGTCGGCAAAGTCGGGCG
>JBDSIW010000492.1:0-3341 GCA_039917795.1 Verrucomicrobiota bacterium
CGGTGTTGAAATTATCATGGCGATTGAAGATGTTTTCGAAATCAGGATCGAAAACAAGGAAGCTGAGAGCTGCATCACGCCCCGAAATGTCATCGACTTGGTGATGGGAAAAGTTCATCCAACTGACGAGCAAGTATGCTTATCCCAGCGTTCCTTTCATCTTTTGAGAAGAGCTTTCGTGAAATACGGAACTTGCCGCTCGAAGTTTCGCCTCATTTCAAAACTGGAAGAAATCGTTCCGAAGCAAAACCGCCAATTTGCCTGGAAGCGCCTCTCTAGCGAGGTCGGGACATCTCTTTGGCCAAATCTGGAAAGGCCTCGATGGTTACAAATCATAATTTGGTTGTGCGCCACTATTTTTGCGTTTTGGATTCTCAAGAAAACAGGATCATCGAGTTCCTTCGTAGCTTTTTTCACAACGTGGTTGCTCGCTGTCTGTGCCGCTGCCTGGATCGGCTACCTTCTCACAACCCCGTTTGCTTCCTCTTTTCCGAAAGATCGCTCTACAGTGGAGCAATTGGTTGGTTTTCTCGTAGCCCGCAATCGGCAGCTTCTTCAAGATGGCCAGAAGAAATGGAGTCGAGAGCAGGTTGCCGCCGTGGTTCGCGAAATTGTGATCGAACACCTTGGGTGCAATAACTATCGCGAGGACGCCCGATTCATTGAAGACCTTGGCATGGGCTAAGCAGATCCAAACTGGCGCAGGTTGTGTTCCCGGCTATCTCACTGGATTCTCAATCGATAGTAAGCTTGTCCCGAAGAGATCGCGTTGGTCACGCTGACCGGCTTGGCGTTGGTCGCGCCTGGCTGCGTGTAGGTGCCGGTCCAATTGGTGATGGAAAGATTGTCCGCGCGCTCCACGATGTAAGTTTTCCCCGGCAGCGTGTAAAAATCTAAAATGATGAAATCCCGGTTCGCGGTCCGGCGGATGCCCAACCGATAAAAATTCTGCGCCATCTGCGGATTGGTTCCATTTCGATATTCCTCCAGGTTGGTCGCGCCATCGCCATCCGAATCTTTGTCGGAATCGTTGGTGAAGGGATCCAGCCCGTTCGCCAATTCATAATTATCGGGAATGCCGTCGCCGTCGGTGTCCGCGCTTTCCTTGGAAGATCCGGGAGTCTGGCCCACCGCAATCCAGTTGGTCGGCTCGTTGCCGAAGACTGTCGGAGAAATCCGCTGAAGGGAAAGACCGCTCCCGTCCGCGCCCGGCGGCCAGGGCGCTTTGTCGTCGTAACGCACTTCCTCGACGACGACGTAAGGAACGGCATTTGTATTCGGCGTGTCAGGCGCTTCAAGGGTGAGACGTTCGCCATTGTTATCAAGCGAGCCCAGGAACGGTCCGAGCACCTGCACGTTGTTCGACACGCTGAACTTCGCCACGAAAGCGGCGGGGTTGGTCGCCACCAGCACCAGCAATTGCGAGGGGCCCAGAATAATATTTGTCGGAAAAGTATAACTAATGCCGCCGACTCGCCACGTGTTGGTCGGCACCGCGGGATCGAACAGCGGGACCGGATTGCCGGTGACATTGAGCAACTCGATAAATTCCACGCCGTTGGCGTCGGGATTGTATTGAATTTCGTTGATCACGATGGGGCCGATGCGCGGGCCAGAATTCGCCACGCCGAGGGTGATAGCCGTTTGCCTCGGGAAAAATTCCTCTCCCGCACTGTTCACATAGCGCCCAATGCTGACGCCGTTGAACATCGGCCCGAAGGCGAAGCCGTAATCGTATCCGCTCAATTCGCCATTGGCCTCGGCGGAAAATAAATAAACCTCCTCACCGATCGACGAGAAAGCGAAGTTGACGTTCGTGCCGATGCTGGCATTGAAATCGTCCTCGTCGAAAAAAATGTAACCGCCGGCGGGTATGATCGTGTTCGCTGGGATTCGAAATTTTTTCGGCGCGAGCACGCTGTCGGTCAAATACCACCCGCCAATGTTGGCCGGCGTCGCCGTCGGATTGAACAATTCGACGGAATCCTTTTGCGGCGGATCAGTGTGCTGGAGGATTTCGCTGATGACAATATGCGGGAGAGTGGGCGCAGGATCATCTGCCCCGGGCGAGCCCCCGAGCGAAGTACTCGACCGCCACTTCGATCCGTCATCGGAGGCCTGCGTCAGCCCCGGAATTATTGGAACCAGCGAAAAGCCGTAGCCGTCCGGCGCCACGGGCCAAGGCGCGACGTCATCGTAAGTCACGGAAAGAACATTCGCCCCGGTCGCCAGCGTCAGAGTCAACGTTTCACCGCCATTGTCGAGCTGGCCGCCGAAAACGCCGTTGACGGTCACGCCGGGATATTTCGCGGCGAAGGCAGAAGCATTTCGCGCCAGGACAAAAAACCGGTTGGGTACAAGCGTAGTGCCGTTGGGAAAGGTGAATGTAATTCCCGCGAAAGTGAGGCCAGAAAGGTCCAAAGTGTTCGTGCCCACATTTTTCAATTCCAGGAATTCCAAATCATTTCCCACGATCGAGCCGAAAGCGGGCGGGTTATACATAATTTCCGTCAGCACCAGTTTGCTCAAATCCTGCGGGGGATAAAACACCGCCTCGACCAACGCGCTCCAGGTTCCGTTGGAAAGAATGCGGGCGCGAACCTGCGTCACCGCATTGATGGGGATCGGTGAAGTGTAAGCCCGGGCAGTCGGCGCGACAGACGCGGTTCCAAACTGGCGCGGGTCGGTTCCATCCACCGTGTAATAAATCACGCCCGTCGCGTTGCCGTTGGTAATGGTGAGCGAGAAACCTTGCGTGACCGAGCCGCCGTTTTGGTTGAAGACCGGTGCGTCAATAGCGGGTGATAAGCTGCCTCCGCGAAAACGGGTGAGGTTCGTCTCGGTCAGCTTCGGAAAAAAATTGGTGTAAAGCTTCTGCAATTCCGGGAGCCACGTTTCATTCCGGGTAAAAGTCGTGCCGGTGCCAGGATTCGCGCCAATGGGATTTTTCCGGGCGTCGCCCCAGCGCGCGGACTCGGCGAGGATGGCGCGGTCGATCCGCGCCGCGCGATTCATCATGCGCGCAATGTTGTTGGTGGAGGTGAGAGCGCCGCCGTTGAAAAGATGCTTTTGCACCCGGTCGCCAAACTCGCGGCGAAATTCCGGCCACGCCCGAAGTTGCGAATAAATACGCGCCGGCGTGTCGTTGTTGTTCACGTCGATTCGATTTCGCCGCACTAATTGATCGAGCGCGATGTCTTGGTCCCAAATGAGAAAAATCCATTTCGTGGCCGGTTCTCCATTGGTCGCGCGATGATGGGCCGCATACCAGTTGTGATTCGGCCAATCCTCCACCTCGGCGAAAAGATGAATCATCATGTAGTCAATCAGGTTGTCGATGT
>JBDSIW010000493.1:0-2906 GCA_039917795.1 Verrucomicrobiota bacterium
GCACCCGATGCCGACAAGGCGGTGCGGGAAACTCTCGGCCATCTGCGGGAGAACGAGCTGCAAGCCGCGCTCCAGAGCATTTGGACTCTTGTTTTTCGTGCCAATCAATATGTGGACCAGACGGCACCCTTCAAGATTGCCAAAGATCCGGCGCAAGCAGCGCGCCTGGATGAAGTGCTATACAATTTGTGCGAATCGTGCCGCGTTCTCGCGGTGCTGCTCTCGCCCTTTATTCCTGGAACCTCCGCAAAGATTTACGCGCAGCTTGGGCTGAAGGAATCGCCGGATCGATTTTCCGAGGCAACCTGGGGAAAGCTGGAACCGGGTCACGAAATTGGCGAACCGGCCGCGCTCTTTCCGAGAAGAGATAAACCGTCCGTCCCTTGACGCTCGATCGCACTTCGATCGCGCCTGTGCGCGAGTGATCAAGAGCCAAAATTTGTTTTTAATGTTTTTTAACGAAGACGATCGCCCCGTTCTTTTCGCTGGCGCCAATCCGGTCTCCCGCTTTGAATTCACCGTCGAGAAGTTTGATCGCCAACGGATCGAGCATCCACTCCTGGATCGTGCGTTTGAGAGGACGCGCGCCAAACTGAGGATCAAATCCTTCGGTGGCCAAGAGCTTTTTCGCGGACTCATCCACCTCCAGGACCAACTGCTTTTGCGCGAGGCGACTCTCTAGACGGAGCAGTTGGACCTCGACGATTTGCGCCAGTTGTTTCTGGTCCAGGCTGTGAAAGATGATGATGTCGTCAATGCGATTCAAAAACTCCGGCCGGAAATGGGTTTTCAACTCGGCTTTCACCCGACGCTCCATTTCGGCGTGTTGTTTGGAAGACATATCCGCCGCCGTGAAGAATTCCTGAATAATCGGCGAACCAATGTTGCTCGTCATGATGATGATGGTGTTTCGGAAATCCACAGTGCGCCCCTGCCCGTCAGTGAGGCGTCCGTCATCGAGCATTTGCAGAAGCACATTAAAAACGTCGGCATGAGCTTTTTCGATCTCGTCGAAGAGCACCACGCTGTAGGGACGACGGCGCACCGCTTCGCTAAGTTGCCCGCCTTCTTCATAGCCGACGTAACCGGGCGGCGCACCGATGAGCCGCGCCACTGCGTGTTTCTCCATGTATTCGCTCATGTCGATCCGCACCATCGCGTTTTCATCGTCGAAAAGAAATTCGGCGAGCGCCCGGGCCAGTTCCGTTTTTCCAACCCCGGTTGGTCCCATGAAAATGAATGAGCCGATTGGTCGATTGGGGTCCTGCAAACCGCTGCGCGCACGGCGCACGGCGTTGGCCACGGCATGGATGGCTTCTTTTTGGCCAATAACGCGTTGCTGCAAGCGCTCCTCCATTTTCACCAGCTTTTGCCGTTCGCCTTCGAGCAGCCGGCTGACTGGTATATGGGTCCATGCGGCCACCACCTGAGCGATGTCTTCCTCAGTGACCTCCTCATTCAGCAGACGTTTTCCCTGCGGCTTGTTGTGCAGCTCCGCCTGCGCCGCGGCGATTTTCTGCTGAAATTCAGGAATGCGGCCGTATTGGATTTGCGCGGCGGTATTCAAATCCCCAGCGCGTTGCGCTTTCTCCGCGTCCGCCTTCGCATCCTCAAGCTGGCTGTTCAAAATGCTGGCAGCGTTAATTGACGCTTTTTCATTTTGCCACTGCGCCTTGAGTTGCGTGGATTCCTCCTTGAAGATGGCCAATTCCTTTTCGAGCTTCTTCAATCGTTCGCGAGAGGCCCCGTCTTTCTCTTTTTTCAACGCGGCTTGCTCGATTTCCAATTGCAGGATCTGGCGTTCCAGCTTGTCGATCTCGACTGGCATCGAATCCAATTCCATACGCAAGCGCGACGCCGCCTCGTCCATGAGATCAACGGCTTTATCGGGAAGAAACCGGTCGGTGATGTAACGATGAGAAAGCGTGGCGGCCGCGACCAGCGCCGCGTCTTGAATACGAATTCCGTGATGAACTTCGTAACGCTCTTTGAGCCCGCGCAAAATTGCAATCGTCGCGGCCACGGTCGGCTCTTCCACGAACACCGGCTGAAAGCGGCGTTCGAGGGCGGGATCTTTTTCGATATGCTTGCGATACTCATCCAGCGTGGTCGCTCCGATGCACCGCAGTTCGCCCCGCGCCAGTTGAGGTTTCAACATGTTGGCGGCATCGGCTGATCCTTCGGCGGCACCAGCGCCAACCAGCGTGTGCAATTCGTCGATGAAAAGGATGACGCGGCCTTCACTCGAAGTGATCTCTTTCAAAAAAGCCTTGAGCCGATCTTCAAATTCCCCGCGGTATTTTGCCCCGGCGATCATCGCGCCCAAATCCATGGCCACGAGCTTTTTGTTTTTCAAGGTCTCGGGAACATCGCCACTGACAATGCGGCGGGCGAGCCCCTCAGCAATCGCGGTCTTCCCAACCCCGGGTTCGCCGATCAGCACGGGATTATTTTTTGTGCGCCGGGTGAGAACCTGCATCACGCGCCGGATCTCTTCGTCACGCCCGATGACCGGGTAAATTTTTCCCGAACGCGCCAACGCGGTGAGATCGCGGCCATATTTTTCCAGCGCTTGAAACTTTCCCTCGGGATTCTGGTCCGTGACGCGCTGGTTGCCGCGCAGATCAACCAGCGCCTGGAGAACCGCATCTCGCTTCAAGCCGTTTGAGTGGAAAATCCGTTTCAGCGCCGGCCCAGCCTCGTCGAGTAAGCCCAGGAACAAATGCTCGACGCTGATGTAGTCGTCTTTCAGCTTCGTGGCTTCCTTCTCCGCCGCGTCGAAGGTTTTTTTCAACGCCGGACTAAGAAAGACATCCGAGGAACTGGTCCCCTGGACTTTGACGCGGCGCATCAACTCCTCGTTGAGATCAGAAGAAATTTTTTCCGCCGAAACGCCAAGCTTCTGC
>JBDSIW010000494.1:0-3354 GCA_039917795.1 Verrucomicrobiota bacterium
GTGCGGAAAGAGGGCGGGCTGTTGAAAAACCAGGGCGACGTCTCGCTCTCTGGCCGGGAGATGATCAATGCGCTGGCCATCAAGGTGGATCGAGCCGCTGGTCGCGTTCTCCAATCCGGCGATCAACCGCAGCGTGGTGGTCTTTCCGCAGCCGGAAGGACCGACGAGCGCGATCAATTCGTGGGCTTCGATGGAAAGGCTGAGTTCCTGAAGAGCGGAAAGGTCGGCCGTTTTTCGGACGCGGAAAGTTTTGCTGAGTTTTTCCAAGACCAAACCTGACATCGCGCGAATTTTCAAAGGTGAATCTCCACTTGTCGAGAGGCAAAGGGGAAGTATCGCGTTGACGATGGGAAGCGCTTGCTCGCATGATTTCGCAGCTGCCTGTGCTTGATACACGGTAATTCACGAAAAAATTTATGTACCTGGATGCGCTTTACTCAAAATTATTGGTCAATACAAATGCCAAGCTCGCTTTGATCGTGCTGGATGGCGTTGGTGACATTGCGACAAAAGAAACCAATTACATGACGCCGCTCGAAGCCGCGTCCACACCGAATCTCGATGCGCTGACAAAGGATGCAGCCCAAGGCCGGATGATTCCCGTCGCCCCGGGCATCACGCCTGGAAGCGGCCCGGGCCATCTCGCCTTGTTTGGATATGATCCCCTCGAATTTCAAGTCGGACGCGGGGTGATCGAAGCGCTGGGCCTGGGGATCGATTTGAAAGCGGGCGACATCGCCGCGCGAGCGAATTTTTGCACGATGGATGAGAAGGGAATTATCACCGACCGGCGAGCGGGACGAATTGAAACCGAAATTTGCGAGGAACTGTGCGATGTGCTTTCCAAGAAAATTAAAAGGGTCGGCGACGCCGAGGTGATGATAAAAGCGGGAAAGGGCCATCGTTTCGTGGTGATCTTTCGCGGAACAGGTTTGGAAGGGCCGCTCACCGATGCGGACCCGAATCGGGAGGGCGCGCCGATTCCCCTCGTGAAGGCGACCGACCCGAAATCGATCGGGCAACAAAAGGCGGCCGGGCTGATTGCGGAACTCTACAAGGTGGCGTTGCCGTTGCTGGCGAAAAGAAAACCGGCCAATGGATTTCTGCTGCGTGGCATTGCGCATCAGCCGGCGATCCCGACGATTAAAGAGCGCTACGGTTTGCGGGCCGCGTGTCTGGCCGTCTATCCGATGTATAAAGGCCTGGCCCAACTCGTCGGCATGGAAAAAATCGAAGGGCCGCAAACCATCGCCGAGCAATTCGAACGCTACGTCGCAGAGTTCGACAATTACGATTATTTTTTCATCCATTACAAATACACCGACATGTATGGCGAAGACGGAAATTTTGCGGCGAAGAAAAAAGCGATCGAGGATTTCGACGCCGCGTTGCCCATTTTCCTGAGGAAGAAACCGGACGTGCTCGCGATCACCGGAGATCATTCCACGCCGTGCGTGATCAAAGGGCATTCGTGGCATCCGCAACCGGTGCTGCTGACCTCGTCGTGTTCCGGCTCGGACAAGCTGGAGCGATTCACGGAAACCGGCGCGAACCTTGGGTCGCTCGGAGTGTTCGAGGCGAAATTTTTGATGCGCCTGATGCAGGCGAACGCGAAAATGTTCGATAAATTTGGCGCGTAGATTTTTTTCCAGCGTGAAAAATATTCTTCCGGACAAAAACTTTTCCAACAAAACACTAGTCATCGAAAAAAATTCTCGTTACATAAAGTGCCGTGAACCACAAAACAATTTTTAAATTGATTGGAGGTGAATTGCATGGCCACGAAGAAAAAACCTGCTGCAAAAAAGCCAGCTGCTAAAAAACCAGCTCCCAAAAAGAAGAAGTAATCACCTCTAAAAACATTCCAGGATGGAGATCTGCGTTAAACCAGGTTTCCATCCTGTTCAATTTCACCCTTAAATTTTCTCCGCATGGCCAAACTTGTTTTCGATATTGAAACCTCCTGCCTGCCGCTCGAAAATTTTGACGACGTCCAGCAGGAATATCTTTTTCGCGACGCGGCCCGGCTTCCCGAGAACGAACAGGCAAACCGCCGTGCTGAGATCCAGCGGCAGTTCAATCTCTGGCCACTCACCGCGCAGGTCGTTTGCATTGCGATGCTCAACGCGGAGAGCTGTCGAGGGCAGGTGCTCTTCATCGCGGAGGATTTTGAGCCGGAACCGGCGGAGGATGGGCCGGTGGAATTCGTCCCATGCGCCGACGAAGTAGAATTGCTCACCACCTTTTGGGACGTGTCGCGTCATTACGATTCGATCGTGACCTTCAACGGGCGGGGATTCGATGTGCCCTTCATTTATCTGCGCGCCGCACTGCTCAACGTCCCGATCTCGCGCAAGGATTGGCTCGGCTACCGTTATCAAACCGAGCCGCACTGCGATTTGGCTGAACAACTCAGTTTTTATGGCGTGAGCGGGCGGGAAGGGGCGGCGCGAAAATTCAACCTGGATTTTTATTGCAAGGCCTTTGGGATTGAGTCCCCGAAAAGCCACGGCGTCACCGGAATGGATGTGAACAACATGATGGCTGAAGGTCGCTTCCGGGAAATCGCGGATTACTGTTTGCGCGACGTGCAGGCCACGGTGCTGCTTTATCAAATGTGGAAAGAGCGCCTCGCGGGAATCAAGTGAGCGATGAATTCCGACGCGCTGGCGGATAGAAAACCCGGGGTGTTGATTTGCTTTGCCGTGAAGGAAGAGGCTGCGCCCTTTTTGAAAACCGCGGCGGCGTCGCGGGCGCAGGTGCTGGTCACGGGGATGGGAGCGCGCAACGCCGGGCGCGCCATCGAAAATTTTTTGGAGAACTCCAAACCGGAGATGGTGCTGAGCTGCGGTTTCGCTGGAGGCCTCGACCCCGCGCTCGAAGTCGGCGCCGTCATTTTTTCGCCCGATGCGGATTTTTCGTTTCTTTCCCGGCTGATTTCCTCACGCGCCACGCCGGCGACTTTTTTTTGCGCAAAACGCGTGGCAACCACCAGGGAAGAAAAATCGGCGTTGCGTGTGCAGAGCGGTTGCGACGCGGTGGACATGGAATCGGAGTTGATCCGTCGGATCTGTAAAGAGCGCGGCATTCCCAGCGCAACCGTGCGAGTGATCTCGGATGCGGCGAACGAAGATTTGCCTTTGGACTTCAACCGATTGATGACGGAGGAATACGAATTGGATTTTGCAAAACTCCTGCGCACGGTGGCCTTGAACCCATGGAAAATTCCCGCGTTGATTCGCTTGCAGAGGAAGACGCGGCTCGCAGCGGAAAATCTTCGAGACGTCCTCGAAACCTTACCGATCTAGCAGGGGAGAAGTGATTGGTGTGGAGGGCTCGGCCTTTTTTTGTTTT
>JBDSIW010000495.1:0-3751 GCA_039917795.1 Verrucomicrobiota bacterium
CGACAGTGGTGATTGCGGTCGCCACGTTATTACCCGGAGCAGAATCGGATTGGCTGGCCGCCACGCGCGAGGTTGCCACGATGGTACCAATCACCGTAGGCCGCACCACAATGGTTACCACGGCGCCGCCCCCGCTCGGGATATTGCCAAGGTTGTAAATGATCGTGCCGCCCGCATTAACAAAACTTCCCTGGGTCGAAACCGCCGAGACGAAAGCCGCCGTGCTGGGCAACGTATTTGTGAGCATCACCCCCGAAGCGGATATCGGTCCGTGGTTGGTGATATTAATCGTATAAGTCAGCGCTCCACCCGCCGTTACGGGATCCGGTGAATCGAGGATCGCCAGTGCGAGGTCAGCCGAAGGCAATACGACTCGCGTAAAAACTGTGGCAGAATTATTCGACAAGTCCGGGTCCGTTTGCTCAGAACCGACCGTCGCCGTGGACGAAATCGTGCCTACCGCAGTCGGGATCACCACGACCGATGCCGTGGCGCTGCCGCGCGCGGCAATTTTTCCAAAATTAAACGTCACAATGCCGCCGGATTGCTGGACGTTGCCTTGAGAATTGGTGGCCGAAACAAAAATCGAGCCGGAAGGCAATTCGTGACTCAGCACAACCGTCTTGGCCGAACTTGGCCCATGGTTGGTGACCGTGAGGGTGTAGGTCAAGTTGGTGGCGGTCACAGCGGGATCGGGATTTGCAACCATCGTGACGCCCAGATCTGAGCCGGGACATTCCCCACCGCCATCGGAGCAGGTTTGCGGTGACAAAAAGAGCGACCAGCACTGGATTGAGCCCACGTCGATTTCCCCTTGGTCGATCACTTTGAGCTTCCACGTTCCATTGGCGTCGGTCCCGGAAGTCAGATTAAAAGTGGAAAGCGGCTGTTCCGGCTGGAACGAGCCGACGAACGGAGCGGTACCGGAAGAAATCGGCAGCAACGCCGAGTCATCAAATCGCGTGCGAAGATTATCCGAATTACAGGACGTGCCAAAATTGTCGCCGGCCGCGCCATTGTTTTGCGAAAGGGTGACGACCGTCCCCTTGGGCGAAATCAATTGAATCAATAGATCGGCGTCGAACGTGTGAGTGAGGTAGAGCGCGACGGTGACTTTCCCAATCGTCCCGCCAAAATTGGAAACCACAATGGGCGAAGTGGCTCCTGCAGGGCTCGCGTCCGGGATCGGCACGCTGCTGTTATTATTAAATCGGACCGCCGCACCCAGGACGCCCGTGGCGACACGAAAACGATTGGTGCGGGTATCGACATCGGACTTGATGATAAGCGCCAAGTCCACGGGCGTGCCACAAATGAAGGAGGACGAGGTGCTGATTCGGAAGGGCGAAAAGTTTTCCCCGCTGCCGCCCGCGGGAATATCAGGGTAGCCGGAAACCGACTTCGCAATGATCACCTCCGGCGTTGTGGTCGTGAGCGTCACCGAGATGTTTCCCGCCGAAACGCCGATGTTAGTGAAAACGATTTGCAAATTGTTGCATTCGTTGAATTCAATCAACCCATTGTCGTTACCACCGGAAACCGTGATCGAATTGTAAGCCAACCCTGGAACATCGAATGACTCAATCACACCGGCGGTGGTGGAACTGCTTGGAGAACCGGCCAGCGCGCCCAATCCTCTTTTCGCAAACGCGGCAAACAATTCGAGGCGGTTGGCTCCAGCGCTATTGACGCGGTCGGCCATGAGAATCCCATCGCGCGCCTGAATAAAATTCGGGTTGGGCGGAGTGAGGTTCATCCCGTCGGTCACCAACTGCAAAATCAATTGATTGCCGATGGCGGGTCCATACTTGTTGATCATGGCGGCCCGGGCTTCCCACAGCATGGAGCACCAAACTTCGCCTTGGGCATGGACCTCATCTGCCGGCGATCCGCCAAACAACGGGCTCACCGGGATTCCTGCGTGCGTGCTCGCCTGCCCAGGATCAATATCCTTGAAGGTCAGCGGGTTTTTGTTCAAGTCGGTGCTGTAGGGATAGCGACGAATCCCAAAATAATAATTGGCGGTCAGGCCAAACAAGTTAAAGGTCACGTATCCACCCGAGGCGTAATTCCCGTTCACATTATCTGAGTCAGCACTGAGGAGACTCAGCGCATAAAAATCTGACCAGCCCTCCCCCATCCCGCGCGATTGCAGATTGAAGAGACCCGCGCCGCCGCCCACTCGTCGATTGCTCAACCCGTGCGTGTGTTCGTGTAAAATAACCTCCGCATCCAAATCACCGTCGCGATCGGGAGAGCCTCCAGAAAATTTATACATCTGCATGCGAGGTGAAAAACCGTCCGGGGGCGTGGACATGTTCGCATTGTTGTCATGGAACGAATCCAGCAGGTCCAAACCATCCTGGGCGTCCGCCTGCACCGGGTCATTGCCCGCTCCGCCGCGGCCGAAATTGTCCTGCTGGAAATTTCCGGCGGCTTCGGTAAATCCCAGTTCGTAAACTTTGTCGTGATACCAGTTGTTCCAATAAAAAAGTTGCACGACCGCCGCGTCGCCGTAGGTCGTTGGCTCCTGGGTCAGGTCGAGGGCGAAGTTGAAGTTCCGAGACGCCGTGCCATTGGGACGAGGCAAGTCCGGCTGGTTGTCATCGTTCCGATCCAAATGCGCATCGACATTGTTGCCCGAGGTTTCGGTATCACCATCATTGATCCATCCGTTCGGCGAAGCCTCGAGCGAAACCGCATTAGTCGTCACGAGCACTCGCGGAACCAGCGGCGGTTGCGTCGTGCCAGTGTTCAACAGGCCCGGCGAAAATGGGCTCGGACTGTCGCTGGTGTAAACATTGTAGGTCGCGTCCGAAACATATTCGGTCAATCCATTCCGGATCATCACTTCCCCGGTTTGGGCATCAACGAGACTCTTGAACATTTCACCCCGAGCGCGGCTGGTGAGCAACACCTGCCAGCACAAGCGAAGACTCGAATCGCTCATCGGCAACCAGACCAGTTCCGCAAATGAATCGCCATTCAACACAGGGCTGGCTTTGAATCGCTGGCGCTTGATCACGCCCTCGGGCTCGCCCACCTCCTTGACCTGGCTAACGGCCAAATCGTTTCCAATATCCCTGGCGGCGTTCACTATCGCTTCGGGCGCCGAAACGGCGGGAGCGTTTTGCGCGGCTAGCCGGTGAGCCGTTCCAGCGTCAACCGCTTTGGCGGGATCGGCCAGAAGACGAGTCGAGAGGTTAACCAGCTCGCCTTTTTTTGTGACGTGTCCGATCAACAGCGCTTCGTAAACTGGAATTCCATCCACTTGCTGCTGCCAGATCGTCGTCTTGAGCCCACTGTGGGCGGAGACAAATTCCCGGTTGATCCTGGCACCGGTTAAGACTTCCGCTCCATGCCCGAAGATCGCGGCTTCTTCGTTTAAAAACGCCTTGATGGAACGATGCGGATCATTTTCAGGAATGGCTTTCGCCGCATTCGCCGAAATAATTCCTCCAGCTCCGTCGGGCCCGGTCAGGAAACCTTTCGCGGAGGAAATGAACGTTGGGGATTTCAACACTGGATCAATATCAGCCTCCAATTCAGGCGCACGGTCACGCAAAGAAGCCAGCGCCTCTTGCTTTTTTCCAGCGATCAGCGCAGGACGATTCTGCCCATCCACGCGTTTGTCCACATTGGGCAAAGGCCCACTGGCCGGGGCGACTTGCGCGACAGCGCAGGGAGCCGCGCAGCCGAGCAGCAACCCAAGGAACGCCACCGCTAACAATCGGATGGGACAGACGGATTT
>JBDSIW010000496.1:0-6267 GCA_039917795.1 Verrucomicrobiota bacterium
ACATCTCTCGTCCAGGAAGCCCGTCGCCGTGAGATTCACAAGGAAATCGAGGCCAAGCTGATTGAAGGTTTGGAAAGTGGGGAGCCGACACCCATGACTGACTCGGACTGGACCGAAATTCGAGAACGAGTTCGCGCCAACTCCACTCGGGAAAACGGATGACCATCATCAAGCGCCCCGCCGCGAAACAGGATTTGATCGACTGCGGTTCATACATCGCATTGGATAATCCGACCGCCGGCGACCGTTTTCTGGATGCAGCCGAGAAAGCTTTTGAGCAATTGTCAAAAATGCCGGAGATGGGACCTGCGCTGCATCATCCAAATCCACGGTTGCAAAATATGCGGTTCTGGCCGGTAACAGGATTTCGAAGCTATCTGGTGTTTTATTTTCCGCTTTCTGAAGGTGTTGAAATCGTGCGGGTGCTGCACGGTGCGCGCGAATGGGAGCGCGTCCTCGAAGAAGACTTGGATTTATGAATCAAAAAATGCGATTAGGAATTATTGGCGGCGGTTTGATGGGGCGCGAAGCGGCGAGCGCGTTCGGGCGCTGGTTTGTGCTGGAAGATTTTCCGGTGCTGGTCGAACTCGTGGCGGTCTGTGATTTGCAGGACAAGTTGCTCGATTGGTTTAAGAAGGTTCCGACGGTCAAGCTGCTCACGAAAGATCACACCGAACTTTTGAGATCCCCTGATGTGGATGTGGTTTACGTCGCCGTGCCGCATAATCTCCACGAGAAACTTTATCTTGATGTGTTGAATGCCGGGAAAGATTTGCTCGCGGAAAAACCTTTCGGCATTGATCTGAAAGCGGCGAAAACGATCCGTGACGCCGCGCAAAAATCCGGCCGGTTTGTTCGATGCAGTTCGGAGTTTCCATTTCTGCCCGGCGCGCAACGCGTTTTTCAAGCGGCACAGTCCGGGCAATTTGGAAAACTTTTGGAGATTCATTCCTGCTTCTGGCATTCCAGCGACCTGGACCCGACGAAGCCAATCAACTGGAAGCGCCAGAATAAATTTTGCGGAGAAATCGGGGTGATGGGTGATTTGGGAATGCACGTTGTTCATGTTCCATTTCGACTCGGCTGGAATCCAAAACGAGTTTTCGCGCAGCTTCAGAAAATTTACACGGAACGTCCCGACGGCAAGGGCGGCATGGCTGCTTGCGACACCTGGGACAATGCGCTTTTGCACACCGATGTAGTTGTTAGCGGCCAGGAAGTTCCGATGCGTTTGGAAATGAAACGTATGGCGCCCGGCGAAACAAACACGTGGTGGATTGAGGTTCTCGGGACGGATGGCGGATTGCGCTATAGCACGAAGGAGCCAAAAACACTTTGGACCTTTCAACGCGGAAAGGAACAAATCTGGCAGAAGACCGATCTCGGTCACCAAATGGTTTTTCCGACGATTACTGGCGGAATTTTTGAAGCCGGTTTCCCGGATTGCTTCCTGCAAATGTGGGCGGCGTACGCGGCGGAACGCGCCGGGGCTTTGGGAAATCGCATGGGTTGTGTGACGCCAGATGAAGCAGTCGCGAGTCACGAACTTTTCGCCGCCGCGCTCGAATCGCACAAAAGCAAAAGCGTGGTTTCGATTTAGGGTTTGGAAGTGTTGGATTCAATTTCGCTGGCTCGTTTGCGGGCGGGGAGAAGTTCGCACGCGCCTTTGCACCCGAAAATTCTGCTGAGCCATTGCCGGTTTCGACTGATGTGATTGTAAATTTTCTCGGCGACCCAAATCACGCCGAGAATCCAGAGGAAGAGCGCCATCGGAATCAAGAGCGGCATACGCATTCCAATAAAACGAAGGCAGCGTGCGCCGCGATGGATTTTTCCTCCGCGCGTCACGCAATGAATCGCTTCCAATAATTTTTCGCGCGTGAGAGTTGGCGCGATCTCTGCCGCGCGTGGGTCTGAAATTGGCATCAGGTGGATGGTGTTGAACCAATCCAACCAGGTCAGCAAACGCATTTGGAATGTGCAAAGGGGGCAGGCATCGTCATAGAGAACGATGTTTGTTGCTTTGCTGTTTTCCATGCCATTAAGTATTCACGGCTTGGGGATGCATATCAAAGCCGATTCTGTGTTGAATGACCTACGGGTAAAATTCCAACCGCCATGACCAACGAAATTCTCGGCACGCACCAAAAGGCGCTGCAAGTCAATCTCGACCCCAGCAAATACGGGACCTTCGCGGAAATCGGAGCGGGGCAGGAAGTCGCACGCTGGTTTTTTCGCGTGGGTGGTGCCTCGGGAACGATCGCCAAATCGATGTCGGCTTACGACATGGTAATCAGCGACGCGATTTACGGGCACGCCGACCGTTACGTCAGCCGCGAACGTTTACAGGGAATGCTGGATCGCGAATACAACCTGCTTCTTGAACGCCTGAATGAAAAGCGCGGCGCGGCCACCAAATTTTTTGTGTTCGCTGATACCGTGGTGGCCCGCAGTTACAGCCAGCAAAACGATGCGCATGGTTGGCTCGGCATTCGTTTCCAGAGCGAGCCACACAGTCCGCCTTCCGAAATTATCATTCACGTTCGGTTGTGGGACAAAGAAAACGTCCAGGAGCAGGAAGCCCTCGGCATTCTGGGGGTGAATCTGGTTTACGGGGCAATGTACCTCCACGGCAATCCGGAAGCGCTGATCGTTTCGCTCGCAGACAACGTCGGCAAGGATCGAATCGAAGTCGATATGATCCGCTTTTCCGGTCCTTGTTTTGACAAGCTGGATAATCGACTGATGGCCTTGAAGCTCGTGCAGAATGGGCTGACCAACGCGGCTCTTTTCACCGCCACCGGAGAAGTCATTCACCCGGCGGACGCGTTTTATAAGAAATGTATTCTGGTCGAGCGGGGCAGTTTTCGTCCGGTCACCAAGGTGACTCTCGATATGCTGCGCTGTGCTCAGGCGGATTTTGTGCAGGAACCCAAAGTGCAGGGCGAAGACGTTTTGACTCTGATGGAAATGACGCTCAAAAACCTGACTGAGGGCGACAAAATTGATCCGCAGGATTTCCTGGACCGGGTGGATATTCTGGGCGCGCTGGGTAAAACGGTTTTGATTTCGGACTTCGGAGAATATTACCGGCTCGCCGCATATTTTTTCCGTTACACGAAGAAAATGATCGGCATCGCGATGGGTGTGCCGAGCTTGCAGGAAATCTTCGACGAAAAATATTACACCAACTTGTCGGGAGGGATTTTGGAATCGTTCGGGCGTATGTTCAAAAACGATTTGAAGCTCTACGTCTATCCGTTGCTCGAACCGAAAAATGGGTCGCTGATCACGGCGACCAATTTACGAGTTGCGCCGAACCTGCGCCACCTTCACGCCTACCTCGTGGAGAACCGCTTCATCGAAAGCCTTCGCGATTACGACGAAAAATGTCTCCCGATATTTTCGCGTGACGTCCTGCAGAAACTGCGTTCTGGCGACAAGTCCTGGGAGGCATCCGTCCCGCCCCAGGTGGCGCAAATGATCCGCGAACGGAATCTCTTCGGGTGCAAAGAAGTTTGTTGAAGGAAATCATTTCCGTCGCTTGTCTTTGCGAGTGAAAACCTCTAAATCATTCGCCGCTGATGAAAGATGAATTTTTCGCCAAACTTGACCCCTTGATTGCAGAGGGCAAGCGGCTGAAAACTTACGGTTTCGGCGAACAGGAGCCGGAGGAAGCTACCAAACAACTTCTTCTGGAACCGCTTCTTCACGCGCTTGGGTTTACATCGCAATCGAACTACACCCGCGAATATAAAATTCTCGGTGACTCTGTGGATTACCTGCTCAAGTCCGATCGCCCGTTGATTTTTCTCGAAGCCAAGAGCCTGCACGATTGCCCGAAGCAAAGTCTTTTCGAGAAACATAGCGGCCAGATTCGCCGCTATCTCCAGAACTATCGCATCAGTCCTGAAATCACCCAGATGGAACAGCCGGTGAAATGGATTTTGCTCACCAATTTCGCGCAATTGCATTTCGTTCGCTTGAACGAAATCACCCCAACTTTTTCCTTCACCCTCGAAAATCTTTGGGAACGCCGTGAACAACTTTGGGAATTGCTGGCGTTGGAAAATCTCGAAGCCGAGCGCATCGACGAACTTTACGACCAACAACTCAAAGCGAGCTTGGACCTGCGCTTTCTCGCTGACCTCAAACGCTGGCGGCTTTTGATCGCCAACGGTTTTGCGTTGCGAAATCAAAACCGTTCTCTCGACGAAATCACCCTCGCCAGCCAGCAATTGCTCGACCGCTTTATTTTTTGCCGGATGCTCGAAACCAACCGGCTCATCGAATACAACAAACTCGCCCGCTCCTACAGCACTTACGAAGTCCTTTGTGGCCGCGCCAACAAAACTTTTGCCGAAATCCTGCGCGAATCGCTCTTTGTCGAAATCAAAAACGATTTCAACACCGAACTTTTTGAGCAACCGCTTCTTTGCGATCAACTCCACATCGACAATGCGGTTCTCTCCGCGGTCATTGGTCAAGCGCCACTCGCGTCCGAACTTGCGGCGCACTGCGGTTTTGAATCCGGCCAGGGCGAACTGCTCGCCTTCCGGCACCTTTATCTTTACGACTTCAGCCGCATGTCGCAGGACGTGATGGGCGCGGTCTATGAGCGTTTTTTAGCGCATAAACTTTCCCGAAGCGATGGACGCATCCTCATCGAAGACACCGATGAATTACGGAAAAAGGAAGGCATCTACTACACGCCGCAATATATCGTTGATTACATTATCTCCCACACCCTCGGCGAAAAAATAAAACTGATTCTCGCCGAAGCGACCACTCTACTGAGCTATAAGAACTATTCGGCCGCGCACGCAAAAATTTCTGAACTCGCCCGCATCAAAGTGCTCGACCCTTCGATGGGTTCAGGTTCCTTTTTGCTTCGCGCCTTCGATACCCTGGTGCTTGCCTACGCCGCTTACAATGCGGAGTGTGAGAAACAGAAACATTCTGCCGGCGATAACGGCGGGATGCTGTTTGATTCTCCGCAAGGTGCGCCGATTCCCGTTGATCGGATTGGCTCGCGCGTGGTGACGGACAATATTTTTGGCGTGGATTTGGACGAACAAGCCGTGGAAGTCGCCAAGTTGAATCTCTGGTTGCGTTACATGGCGACCGAGCGCGATGCCATCCGCCATGATTTGGACGATCCCGCTGGCGGGAAAAAAGCGCGAAACCTTCTTCCGACCCTCACCAATAATTTGAAACGGGGCAACTCGCTCATCGCCGATAAATCTGTTGCGGGCGATGCGGCGTTCGATTGGGAAAAAGAATTCCCTGAAATCATGGGGAGTGCACGCGGCTCGCGTGCCGAATCCGGCGGCCCGCCGGATTCTATTTCCGGGAAAAAGTTAGACGAACGAAGTTCTCGACGGGCCGCCGAGAACAACACGCCAGCGGCGTGCGCTCCCCATCGCCCCGGCTTCGATGTCGTCATTGGCAATCCGCCGTATGAGCGAATTCAAGTGATGCAGGCCAACGCGCCCCAATCCGCGGAGTTTTTGAAAACGAATTATCGCGCGGCAGCTTCCGGTAATTTCGACATCTACGTCTGCTTTATCGAACACGGTTTGCAATTGCTCAATGCCGATGGCTTCTTCGGCTACATTTGCCCTAACAAATTCTTCCAATCAGAATATGGAAAGGAGACGCGTCAGCTTTTGAGTGAAGGGCGAAATGTCAACCACGTCGTCAACTTCGGACACTTGCAAATTTTCCCGCAGGCGACCATTTACACCTGTCTTTTGTTTCTGCATCGGCAGACTCAAAAAGATTTTGCCTTCCACAAAGTTGAGGACTTGGATTTGTGGCGGGAGCAAGGACAGGTGGTGCAAATGCAAGTGTCGGCTGAATTGCTTACGCCTGCCGAATGGAATTTCGTTCCCGGCAAAAGCCAGCCTACGTTTGAAAAAGTCAGTCAGCAGCCACACAAGCTGGAAGAAGTGGCCGACATCTTTGTAGGTTTGCAAACCAGTGCGGATGACATTTTTATTCTGAATTATCTGGGCGAGACCAAAAACACCATCCGCTTGCAGTCGAAATCGCTCGGCACGGAATGGACATTTGAAAAGGATTTACTTCATCCGTTGGTCAGTGGAACGGATGTTCCCGCCTATGGCCCGCTGCCGCACCGTCAATTCATCATCTTTCCCTACAAAGTTAAAGGCGACACCGCTGAGTTGATTGATTTCAACGAAATCCCAAAATGCTTCCCAAAGACGGCGGAGTATTTGCTGAAGAATCGCATCACTTTGGAGG
>JBDSIW010000497.1:0-5458 GCA_039917795.1 Verrucomicrobiota bacterium
ATTTTGTCCGTCTTGGCCGCAATGACATAGCCGCCACCCGCACCGAGTGCGCCGCCAATTAAAGCTCCGAGCACGCGATTGTTTTTCGCCACTGCCGAACCCGCCGCCGCTCCGGCTGCTCCGCCGATCACTGCACCCTGCGTGTTCCGTTCTCCCGGCATATTTTGGCATCCGACCAAGGCGAGAGAGAAAGGTACTGTCACCAGAATTTTTGAAAGTTTTGTTTTGAACACAGGTTTCCTTAATCGTTGAGTTTGATTTTCCTCCCAAAACGATTCCGCCCGCGAAAAGAACTGTCAACGGAGGCCAAGGCTGTCTGGTGGATGGGCGAATGCCTGATTGTCCGGTGGCGACCAAGCAATGCACCCAAAAGGAAATAAGATTCAGAAGAAAAAAATTTCTTGAGTTCCTTCCCGCTTTGATTCGCCGTTCCATGGCTCGGGACGGGTTGAAAGTATCCCTCTATTCCTGTAGCCGTTGACGTAAGGAAGCGGATTTGCCGTCGAGTCCCGCCTTCTCACTTCGGCGACAACAATATTTGCCTGCGCTCTACGGCTTTTGCGGAACCTTGCGTCCGGCAGTGGCTTCCAGTGCGCTCAAGATGGCGGCTTCGCGCGTGCTTGGGCCGGGACGGTTGCGCAATTCCGTCCGACGACGATCCAGCGCATTCAACCGCTCGCACGTGGAAATTTTCCATTCCGAAAGATTGCCGCGGGAAAGAGCGCGTTTGATGGCGCCCTTTTTCTCGTTCGCCAAATAATTTTCCAAGGTGGAGCAGTAGTCGTCGATTACAATTACGAATTCGGGCTGCACGCGGAGGCGCATGGCGCGGAGTTGATTAAGCACCTTTTGCAGGGCGATTTTTTGTGGGTCGGATGGCCAATTGGAAACAATGTCCTGCAATTCGAGAACGCCCCGGTTGGGATTTAAACTCCCGCCAAAACGCTGCACCGGAATGCGCAGGATCGCGTCGAGTCGCTCCATGGATTGATCCGTTGACCAGAGCTGCGAGGCATCGCGCCCGGATAGATTGACCACCCGCAGACCCCACCATTTTTCCACATCGACCAGTTGCTGGAAATGAGCCTGGAACGCACTGAGAAAAGCCACCTGCCAGTTCAAGTGACTGGAAAGAGCCTGCAACATTCGTTGCAGGCAAGTCTCGCCGTTGGGCAGGCGCAACAATTCGTGGACGAATAACTGGGCGCATTCGTCGTAATGAGAAAGCCGTTCCGGGGACAAACTGCCCGGCCAGCACAATTCGTCAAACGTGAGTGGCGCGAAGGTATCCATGTTTTTGCGGATTTTCACGGTCGGGTCTTCCTGTATTTTCGATCGCGAGATGGGCAAATTTTGTTGCAGAAGCAAAGTCTCGGGTGAGCCCGACTTCACTGCTTCAGCAATTCCCACGGAAAACCAGCGGGGCAATTGCACAAATTTGCCTTCCGAATGGCGATTGGCGATTTCGAGCAAGACCGCCTCAGCCACCGCCTCGATCAGCCGTGCTCCGTCGATCCGATTGGGCAAATCGATGCGATAAGAGAAAGTGGCGAGGGTCTGGATTGGAGTGATCAGAGGCGTTTGCCCGGTGCCGGGATGAAGGACGACATAGATTTTTCCTTCGCCGGGGTTGGCAAAAATGGCGCGCGAATGATCCGCTCCATTGAGTTCGGTCAGGACGGCCTGCTTGATCCGTTCACACGAAATCGTGAGAAAAGTCGGATCGAGCGCCACTAATTTTTTGTTACCGGAGGGTTCAGTCGATCCTTGAGGTCCGTAAATGACAAACTGCTTGGACAAACTGTAAGTCGCGACCAAATCGGATTCTGCGCGAAACTCGGGCGCGAGAAGCGCCAAGCAAAATAAGATGATCAGGATTCTCGCCATGAGGAAAGTCGGCCCTCTTTTATGCCGGATCACTGCGGCCGGTCAAGCTTCGCGACCAATCGTTGGCCGCGATCGGCACCGTAAAATTGTTGCACGGGCGTAAATCCGACGGGGTTGTCCCGGAGGGATCATCGAAAATAGCCCGGCGCTTCAACGCCGGGACCGGTTGAAAACAGCATGAGACCCGCAGGGACGGTTGAAATAGAAAACCGATTTCGGCACTCAGAAAAAAAGCCCTGCTTTTTCTCAAGTCCAAAGCTAAATTGTCCGAACTCTAATGAAACTTTTCGCGGTCCCTTTTTTATTCTTCGCCGGATTGACGGCGCCAGGATCCCTGCTCGCGGCTCTCACCCCTGAACAGGTTCGTCAATTGCCTCCGCCCGCTTCCCACGCCATTGATTTCTCCCGGGAAATCCAACCTATCCTCGAGACGAGTTGCACGAAATGTCACGGGCACGGAAAAGAAAAGGGCGGGTTCCGGATCGACACGCGCGAAACGTTTTTGAAAGGCGGCGACACAGGCCCAGCGGTGGTGATCGGCAAGAGCGCCGACAGTTTGCTCATTGAGCTGGTCATGGGTTTCGATCCGGACGCGGTCATGCCGAAAAAAGGTTCCAAACTCAAACCGGAACAAATCGGATTGCTCCGCGCGTGGATCGATCAGGGATTGAAATGGGACCAAGGTGCCTGGCTGGGAAAGGTTGAACCGAAGAATTTGAAACCGGTTTCCCTAAAACTGCCGCAGAACAAAAAGTTCTCCAATCCTGTGGACGGTTTGCTCGATGTCTATTTCGCCAGCAATAAAGTGAAATGGCCCCAACCGGTGGGTGACCGGGTGTTCGCGCGTCGCGTTTACCTCGACATCATAGGCTTGCTGCCGCCCGCCGCAGAGTTGGAGCAATTCGTAGCCGACAAAAGCGATGGCAAGCGGGAGAAACTCGTCAAGAAATTGCTGAGTGACAACCGGAATTACGCGGAGCATTGGATGACGTTTTGGAATGACATGCTGCGCAACGATTACAAAGGTACTGGTTACATCGACGGCGGTAGAAAACAGATCACCCAGTGGCTCTTCTCTGCTCTATCCACCAATATGTCGTACGACAAATTTGTCGCGCAGTTGGTCAATCCCACGGGCGAGTCGGAAGGGTTTACCAAAGGCATCGTTTGGCGCGGCGTCGTCAATGCGAGTCAGGTTCCGCAAATGCAGGCGGCGCAGAATATTTCCCAGGTTTTCATGGGAATCAACATGAAGTGCGCATCTTGCCACGATAGTTTTATCAACGATTGGCAACTCTCGGATGCCTACGCGCTGGCCAATATTTATTCCGACGAACAATTGGAACTTTTTGAATGCGACAAGCCGACCGGCAAAAAGGCAGCGACGAAATTTCTTTATCCGGAGTTTGGCGAGATCAACAGCACGAACAAAGCTGCACGGCTCGAGCAATTGGCGGAATGCGTGACGAGTCCGAAGAATGGACGGCTTTCGCGCACTTTCGTTAATCGGCTCTGGGGAAAATTCATGGGGCGTGCGCTGGTGGAACCGGTCGACGACATGGAAAAGCCTGCGTGGAATTCGGACCTGCTCGACTTCCTTGCTGAGGATTTTGTCGCGCACAAGTACGACGTGAAACATTTGATCGAACAGATTGTGACATCGCGTGCCTACCAGCTTCCTGCGGTGAATGTCGGCGAAACTGAAAAAGATTTTGTCTTTCGCGGCCCGTCGGTGCGCCGGCTTTCCGCCGAGCAATTTCGCGACGCATTGACCACTTTGACTGGCATTGGCTACCCCACTTCCGATGCAAAAATCGAAATGGTTTCTTCAGGCAAAAAGCAGGAGATCACATCTCCCAAATGGATCTGGAATAGCAAAGACGCAGAGACGAAAGGCAAAGCGGGCGCGGTTTATTTTCGCAAGACGATCACTCTGAATGGCCCCATTTCCGACGCCCTCGCGGTCGTGACTTGCGACAACACGTTCGCGTTGTTCGTCAACGGGCAACAGGCCGGAGCCGGAAAAGATTGGACGCATCCCGAAACATTGGACATAGCAAAGCTTTTGCACACAGGAGAAAATGTGGTCGCAGTCGAGGCTGTAAATAATCTCCCGGGCAATGTTGCCCCCACCCCACAAACCGCCATTGCGGGAACCGAGAATCCAGCGGGGTTGCTGTTCTATTTGCAAATGCACGTGCGCGAAAACGATGCTGTTAAACGGATTGAAATGGTTAGCGATAATTCATGGCTGGCCACGGAACAAAAAATTGCAGGTTGGGAAAAGGGCGTTCCTGCGGCTGATAAATGGGCCAGCGCTGTCGAGTTGGGAGCCATATCGATTCTGCCGTGGCGACTTTCCAATGGCGCGATCGTCAGCAAGCTCGCTGAAAACCTGCCGGGAACATTTCGTGCGGCGCTCGTGGCCGCTGACTCCTTGATGGTTGCGCTGGGGCGGCCAAACCGGGAACAAGTTGTCACCACTCGGCCCAGCACTGCGACCACATTGCAAGCGCTGGAAATGACGAATGGCGACACGCTCTCAGAGATTTTGAAACGCGGCGCAAAGGATTTAGCCACCCAAAACGCCGCGAGTCGGGATTTGGTCCAGAGAATTTACGAGCAAGGTGTCGGGCGAAAGCCGACCGGTGCCGAACTGCAAACAGCCGAAGCAATCGTCGGCGAACCGGTAAAAAAAGAGGGTGTGGAAGATTTGCTTTGGGCGGTGACGATGCTGCCGGAATTTCAGCTGATTTATTGATATGAAGACTACGAATTGGAATCGCCGCGACTTTTTGAAAACCGCGAGCGCCGCGACGCTGAGCGCGCTGGCTGCCGGTTTTCCGAACCGGCTTTCTGCAGTCGATTCGACCGAGGAAAAAATCACGCCGACCGCCGATACCGTCATCATTCTCTGGATGGGCGGCGGCATGGCTAGCACCGAGACGTTTGATCCGAAGCGTTACGCGCCTTTCGAGAAAGGGATGCCTACGCAAAAAGTTCTCAGCACCTTTCCCACGATCGATACTGCGGTTGACAATATCAAGCTTACGGCTGGCCTGGAGAACATCGCGAAGGTCATGGATCGCGCCACTCTCATTCGCTCCTACACGGCGGGGGATCTGGGTTTTATTTTGCATTCGCGGCATCAATACCATTGGCACACCGGTTATCCGCCCCCGCAAACCGCCGCAGCGCCACACATTGGTTCCGTCATAGCGCGCACGCTCGGGCCGCGCAACCCCGCCATGCCAGCGTTCATCGACATCGGCCAACGGTTCGATCTTGGGGAGGGCGAGGAACTCAAGGCCTTTCACACGGCTGGATTTCTTGGAAGCGAATTCGGCCCGTTTCTGATCTCGAATCCCGAGGAAG
Source organism: Verrucomicrobiota bacterium (assembly GCA_039917795.1). GTDB lineage: Bacteria > Verrucomicrobiota > Verrucomicrobiia > Limisphaerales > CANJXF01 > CANJXF01. Next base: position 5,263 of record JBDSIW010000497.1, read on the forward strand.
CGGTCAAAGCGGTTCGCCCTCCCGCCGGAATGAGCCCCTCCCGTTTCGCCAGCCGCGACAAACTTTTCAAAAAACTTTCTTCGCAAAGTCCCATTGGCCAGCTCGGCAGCGATTATCAGAAGGAGTCGCTGATTCGTTCGCTCGACAATGCGAATCGTCTCCTTAGTTCGGACGCCGCCAAGGCATTCGATCTTTC
>JBDSIW010000498.1:0-7521 GCA_039917795.1 Verrucomicrobiota bacterium
AACGATGTAGTTTTGAGCTTGTTCTTTTTCTTTGCCAATTTTCATGGGAAACCAGGCGGCCGTTCCCGCCAGACAAAGCAGCACTACGCTTAATAATATCTTTTCGTAATGTTTTTTGAGAAACTCCATGAGTTAACGCTGAGGTTTGAGTTTGACGACATCAATCAAGAGGGTGATGTGCAATGGTTTTTCCGTTAAGAAAACCGTCGGCACGGTCGAAGTCGGAGGCGTGCCCGGGGCCCCTAGCGCGCCCGGCGGCGGAAAAAACGAACGAGGCCCTTCCGTTCGAAGCCCATACCGGCTTGAAGGAATGATCGTGGTGGGCGGTGGGTAGCCAATAGGGAATGGTGATCCCGGGACTCCTTCCGGCCCTCCCGGAACCCAAGTGGATGGTTCCACGGATACCGATTTGACGATCAGGCAGTTCGTGGAGCGCAGCACGCCGTTCATGACGGAAGCAAGTTCTGCGCTAAAACTTCGAAAGCTCACTTCATACGGAGTCCGGATCGCGACATCGTTTGTCGTGACGCCCGCAGGCAAATAATCCGCCGTTCCGGCGGCATCATCGACTGAAACCGGCACGCGCCGCATTCCTTCCAGAGCATTGATGCGAGACTTGTATAAAATATTGCAAATCGTTTTGATCTCACCCAATTGGACCGTCCACGGCTCGATGCTGTTGGTTGCGAATGTTAATTTTCCGCGTTGCGCCAGAAAGGTGAAGGAATAATCAGGCGGCAAGGCAACCCCGGAATTACTGGCGCTCGTCTGCAATTCGTAAATGGTATTCAACAAAAGATTGTTGAAGCCTTTGTCATCGGTTTTGGGGTAAGTCGGGATCGGCACAAACAGTTTTCTCGCTTCGCCCAGAAATTCAGCCACGTGCTGCCGGTCTTTTTTCGCAGCGGAGATATTATCCACCGTCTCGGTTCCCGGATGAACGGGTGCGTTGTAAATATTGCGCAACTCGGAAATCTGCTGGTTGAGTTCCTCGGTGACCGCGGAGTCATGATTCAAATTTGAAATCAAATAGAACGCGGCGACACCCAACAGAAGCAGTGCGGCCACCCCTCCTGCCACAAAGAATAAATTTCGTTTGATCCAAGCCATACTTACAGTTTTAAAGGGCGCTTCAGCTTAACAGTCAGAGTGAAGGAAAATGCCAGGGGCGTCGCAGGATCAATTATGATGTCTCCCAGCGCCGCACCTTCACCGAAGTAGCTGCTTTTTTTGATTTCCGATTCAAGCGTGTAGGCCAAGTCTTTGTTGGCGCTCGGCAAGGTGCGCCCGAGGTTTACTCCTTTGCAATTAAAGCTCAACGTGGAAATCGCGTTGTCGGTTGAAGTTCCCGCAGCAGGAGCGGCGACCGGAGCCGGAACTCCTATATTATAACGGTCCCTGAACCCGCGCATCATCTCGGGGCGGGGCTGACCGCCAAAACCGCCGGGTACGCCTTGCGGGGGCGCATATGCTCCACCCGCCGGAAGTTCGGGGCTCAATTTTTCGACCCACAAGCCGACATCTACATTTATATTCTTTTTGGTAAGAACTTCCGTTTCCAGGAAAATGCGATGCAACTCGATCAACAGATTTGCCCAGACAAAACGGTCATCCACCAAACCCATCATCAGGTCAGCTTCCTTTTTGAGCTTGTCGCGTTCCGCTATAACCGTTCGCAAAGCCCCTTCCTTTACCTTGAGCGGTTCCACTTGGGTTTTGATCTTTTCAAGTTCAACCGCTTTGATCGCAGAAATTCTGCTCTCAAACCAGCCAATGGCAAAAATCACCAGAACGATGGCGAATACGGAGGCGATGATATACGGCTTCTTCTGCCCGAACTGCTGGCGCTGAATCGAGCTCTCCGGCATCAGGTTCAGTTCCACCGGGCAATGGGCGAGATCGCGCAGTCCCAAGCCCACCACTTCTCCGAAGGAATGCGCGGTCTTGGAAAGCTCGTCCAGATCAATCGTCTGATCGATTTCGATATTGCGAAATGGATTAAAGTATTCGACCGGCACATTCAATTTCTCGGAAAAGAATTGCGCGGTGTACGGCATGATCGACGCGCCGCCGGAAAGGAACAGGCGCTGGGGAGCCGACCCTCCTTGTTGCCCGCGGAAAAACTGGACCGTCTGATTGACCTGAATATGGAGCCGGGTCATGACTTGCCGCGCAATTTTTGAGATAGCGGCCTGCTGGGGATTTTCCGGCTCTTCGTAGGCGCCACCGAGACTGACGAATCCATGTTCGATCTTCGATTGCTCGGCTTCGGCAAATGCAAGTTTCGATTCGTTGGCAAAATCCTGCGTGATCGAATTTGCGCCGATATTGATGCTGCGCGAATAGACTTTGCCCTTTTCAAAAAACAACAGGTTGCTCGTTTTCGCGCCGATATCCAGGAGCATCGTGCAGCCTTCGAGATCGCCGTAATTGTAGCGGAACGCATTGCAAAGCGCAGCGGGCGAAACATCCACCAGCTTCAAATGCAGGCCGGCGCCTTCGGCGGAACGGAAGAGTCCTTCAACCACTTCAGTCTTAATCGCAACGAGCAGGACTTCGAGTTCGCCCGTCGCGGTCGTCCCGAGAATCTGATAATCCCAAACCACTTCCTCGAGCGGGAACGGAACATTCTGGCGGGCCTCGTACTCGATGATTTGGGCGACCTTCGCGGTATCAACCGGCGGAAGCTTTACGAACTTGGAGAAAACATGGAAGCCCGGCGCGCAGACGTTCATTTGCTTTGAACCGAAATTTTTTCCGGAGAGCAATTCCTGAAGGGCGCGAAGGATGGCGGCTTCACGGGTCGCTTCCTGCGAGCCTTCGATTCCCAGCGGTGTGATACCGTATTGCCGGAGGCGCAACCCCCCCGCCGCATTCGGTTCAAACTCCGCCATCTTCAGGCTGCCCGCACCGAAGTCAGCCGCCAAAAATGATTTCGAATTTAACATTAAGACATCAACTTTCCCAGCGACGCGCGCAAATTTTCCCAACCAAAATTGAGCGGGCGCAGAAAAGTCTGTGCTGAGTAAAGGAAATCAACTCACCGGTCAAATACAAAAGCGATTTTCGGGAAATAAATTCCAAAAAAATTCCTGAAATGATCTCCACCAAAAATAAAACCGGCAGTTAGAAATTGCATTCCGCGCCGTTAAACTCTCGATCGAAACTATTCAATCGTCTGGACCAGGTCCTCCGCAAGTGTAACGCGCGGCTCCCATTTAAAAACTTTCGCGCGCGGGTGATGTCGGCTTGCGCTGATTGGTTCGGAAAGTCTCATCGCAATTTTTTTCACGGTTCTCTCTTGAGCCTGGATTGCGGATTGAGCGCGAGCGCGCATTTAAAATAATCTGAGCCAAGGGTTTTTTCGCCGGACGCGCGGGCAATCATCCCGGCGTGATAAAAAAGCTTTGCGTCTTTCGTTCCCAATCGCAGCGCCTCTTTCATCGCGGCTTTCGCTTCGGTTAATCGTCCAGATTTAAATGCCGTCCACGCGAGGGCGTCGGCTCCGTAAATATCTTTACGCACCCCGTATTCGCTGAGCGCGCTCGCGTAGGCTTGTTCCAGTTGCATGTCGTGGTCGGCGTGGAAAAGCGCGAGCTGCCGATTTTGCAGCGTGCCGTGAACTTGCATGGAATGTTTTCCAAGCTCCTCGACGAAAACATAAAATTTCGCGGCTTCTTTTTCCTGGCCCGCAAGTTTGTGAAGATCACCGAGTGCCGCGACAAAATCGGGAGAGCGCGCGCCTTGAATGGCTTCTCGATATTTCGTCATCGCTTCGCGCAACTCGCCGCGCGCCGCAGAAAGTTTGCCCATCGAAGCAAGCGCGTGGAAGTAGCCCGGAAATGTAATCAGCGCATCCCGATACTGGCGTTCGGCATTTTTGTAATCGCCCACCGAGAAAAAAACTTCACCCAATTGCCAGCGGCACCACGCGACGGTTTCGCGCGGTGGATTAGTAAAATCGAGGAGGACAAGAAGCGCCGTGCGAAAATGTTCTTGAGCCTGTTCGGTTTGCCCGCGCAGCAAGGCGAGTCGAGCCAAACGCGTTTCGGTTTCAACTGTGCCGGGACTCAGTCGTTCCATCTGTTGAAACGCGGCGTCGGTTTTTTCGTAATCGCCTAATTCCAAAAGCGCGTCGCCCAACGTGGCGTAAGATTCTCCTTTTTCAGGAGCGAGTTTCACTAATTGCAGAGCGTGGTCTCTCGCTTTGGCGAATTCGTGATTGGCGAATTCGGCGCGCGCCAGAATTATTAGGCCGCTAAAATTTCTTTCAGCGGGAACAGAGTCGAGCGAAGCGCGCGCGGCTTGAATGGCGAGTGGCAGAAAATCTTCGCTGCTCGTTTCGCGGACGCGTTGGAGACAATAAGCTGCGAGTTTATTCTGCCCGGAATAATCTTCGGGATCTTTTTTGACCCGTTCGGAAAAAAATCGGATGGAACTTTCGGTGGCGGCTCCATCCGAAGGCACCAACGTGGCTGCGGGAAACGAAAGCGCCGGGTTTGATAAATTTACGCGCGACGACGGAAACCAAAAGCTGGCCGCGTAAAAAACTAACGCGGCCAGCCCGGCAAAAAACAAAACTGAATTTGTTTTTATTTTTGTAATTCGCATGGCCCAAATGATTTCACTTGGTCTGCGGTGTTTTAACACTGCGAAACCCCGGCTATTTATGGACAGGCGACAATAAATCCACCCGCTGCCGCGAGAATTTCCGCCATGGTTTTCGGCGTATCAAATGCGCCGGGGAACGGAACGTCGCCATTCAAAAGGTTCAGGTAGGAAGCGTGACGCGCCTCAACTGTCGCAATCGTTGCGCCTGCCGTCTGGAGATCGGGATTGCAAATCAGATGGATCGCTCCGTCGTATGCCATCACCCCCGTATTTTCCAACAGCTGCGCGACCTTGACGAATTCATCCACGTTGGAATAGCCGAAGTCATAACAAAGTTCCGGGACGGGAGTTCCGCCCAAAGATTGGATCACAGTAATCAAGGTGGCGACATGAACCCGTTCGTGATCGGCGATCAGTTGGAAATAGGGATAAACGCTATTCACGATTTTTCCTCCGAATCCGCGAAGGAATTTGGCTGACATGAAATTTCCTCGAGTGAACATGGCGAGGCCGTCCCGGTAAAACGCATTTTCCAAATGTTCCAGGGTTAAGGCGTAGTTGAGGATGTCGATGTCAGTGATCGCATCATCGCACGAGGTGCAAGGCCCTTCGACCGCCATTAGTTTGCCGGTCATCAGAGGCAATCCTCCGAGAGCCAAGGCTGCGCCGCCAATCGTTTTGGCCAAGAAATTCCGCCGCGAATTGAGCGCGGGTGAAATGTTACTCGGCTGTACTTCGTTTTGTTCCATCGTTTTCATTTTTTTCCTTCTGTTTGTTTGTTTCTAAACATTTTTTAAGCCCATTCAAAATCACCGCCGATGATTCACCATCGGCGATGATCGAGCGGAAATCTTACTGCCGCGTGTGGTCATCCCCTTCGAGTCCGGGAGGGAATGGCTGGGTCGGGTCGGCCACGAAAGGAAACGTGTCGCGGAACGGCACTTCGTTTCCGTTGACGAAATCGGTCAATAACACACCGTTATTGATGATGGTGAAAGTCCCATCCACCACGTCGTCTTTTAATCTGCGTCCGCCATTATTTCCATAACCGCCGTTGGCATTATCGCCGCCACCAGAGCCGGTGTTCGGGACATCGAGATCCACGCGCAAGATGTCGCCGTTATTCACGGCGACAGCCAGAATCATATCGATGTGCGCCTGGTCAGTCCCGAGGTTTTGCAGCGATTTGATGTTGTCCGCTTTGAACCGGCCGCGCGCGTCATCGGCCGTGGAAGCGCCGTTGTATTCATTTTTGCGCGCGGCAGGAATAAGTCCGTTATTGACCAAGGGAACGCCCTGGCGATCCACATTCAAATAAGCTCCTGAGCCGGTGACTTCCGCGTTACGCGTAATTCGTTGAATGGATTTGCGCTGGGTGACGGCGTTGACCCCGATCACATGGTTGGAAATATTGCCCCGCAACAAAGCCGCTGGAACGCTGATGGCCGTAATCATGGTGTTGAATCCTGCGTAGGTGTCGCGCCCGCCCCGCGCGCCGAACAAAGATTTGTCAGGACTCCCCGGATTGGCGAGCGACGAAGCGACGAAGCGATTGGCGCCCGTGTCATCAAGGAAAAACGGATCGTCCGCAGCCCCGCCGAAAAATGAGATGCCGCTGGCAGAATCGGTCGTTACGACCGGAGTCGGCGCGGGAGTGGGTTGCGGTTCCTGGGTGGCAATCGTGGTGGGCGCCCTAAACGCAATCTCTCCCCGGCGAGGACGGTTCGGCCGGCTCGTATCGAAATTTGGAGTCAATCCTCTCAATTGCGAAGTGAGGGAAATAAATGCGGTTTGCGCGGTCAACCGGCCCACACCGGGCGAATAGTTCACGTCCAGAAAAAGATCTGGCTTCGCGTCGCCGGTGTTTTCGATTTCAAAACGGTAACGAATATTGTGATCGAAAATCACCATGCCAAAATGTTCTCCCGAGACGATGAATCCTTGCGTGCTCATGACGAGAACGACTTTCGAGTTGTCGTTCGGATCGAGAAACGCATAAGCATCCGCGATGTCCGAACCGCGATCCTGGGCGACTAAGGGCGCATCGATATGGTCGGACGCCGCCAGGCGCGTAGGCAATGACGTCTGCATCGCGACCAGCGCGGCCGCCATGGTGAAGCTCATGGGGACATTCCTCCAGAAGCGAAGTTTCATTTTCGTAGTGTTCATATTTTTTCTTTTTTTGTTTTTGCCTGATCTCTATTCCTGTCGCGGTCAGGCTTCCCGTTGGTGGAATGGAATTTCTCCAGACAATGGCAATCCTCCTTTTGTGCATCCGCACAATCGACCTCTTTCAAAGGAGATGTCGTGCCCAAATCAAAAACCTTACAAAAAATCTTTTGCCTCTCGATGGCCGCAAAACGTCTTGTCATCCCGTTCCCATTTTTTCATTTTGTTTTTCCCTGATCTTTTGCTCCATCCGTTCCTTCTCTTTCGGCGAAAGCTGAACCTTCGCTGATCCGACGCACTGCTGAAAAACCCGGCGCAGAAAACGCAACTGAACATGGTAGCGTCGGCACCAAAGACACGTCGCGAAGTGCAACCGCATCGAAAGCCGTTCGCCAAACGACAACGGCCCGTCCAGCGACCGCGAACTGAGCCGAGAAATTTCTCCGCAACGAGGCATCAGGCAACGGCGCAGGCTTCGCAACCACTTTTCTATTGCGTCCATAGTTTCGACACGAACTCATTCCGGGTCGCGGCTGAACCAATGGATTTCCAGGCAGCGGCGCAAGGCCATCCTCGCGCGATGCAGCATGACCCAGAGGTTATTCGGTGAAATCGCCAGCTTCTCGCAAATCTCTTCCGTGCTGTGGTCATCGATCTCCCGCATCGCATAAACCTGCGCTACGTTCTGCGGCATCTTTTCGCAGCACTCATCTAGCGCGTCCCAGAACTCCTCCCGATCCA
>JBDSIW010000499.1:0-4269 GCA_039917795.1 Verrucomicrobiota bacterium
TTCAAGCGTTTGAAGTACGAAATGGGCGTCCACCGGGTGCAGCGCGTTCCCGCCACGGAGGCGCAAGGGCGTATTCACACCAGCACCTGCACCGTGGCGGTGCTGCCGGAAGCGCAGGAAGTCGAACTGGAAATCAAACCCGACGAACTCGAGATCAACGTATGTCGCGCTTCAGGAAAAGGCGGGCAAGGGGTGAACACCACAGATTCGGCCGTTCAAATTATTCATAAGCCCACTGGCACGATTGTTCGTTGCGCTGACCAGCGTTCGCAGCAGAAAAACAAAATCCAAGCGATGACGGTCCTCCGTTCGCGTTTGCTGGAACGGAAGGTCGCGGTTGAAAACGCGAAATATGCGGCGCACCGCAAGGAACAGGTTGGCACCGGCGAACGCAGCGAGCGGATTCGCACTTACAATTTTCCGCAGAACCGCGTGACGGATCATCGGATCGAGTTGACGCTTTATAATCTTCCCACCTTTATCGAAGGCGACATTGATTGCGTTATCGAACCGCTGGCCACGAATGACCTGGATGAAAAACTGGCGGCGCTGAAAAGCTGAACACCTGGCGAATCAAAGGGCTAAATCCTCGCATTCCAGAACCGTGCGGCTGACGAAACATTTTAACGATCTCAAAACTATGAATCCGAAAGGCATTATTTTCGACTGCGACGGAACTTTGGCTGACACGATGCCGTTGCATTGGCGCGCCTGGCAGGTGATCACGTTGAAACACAAACTTCATTTTCCAGAGGAACGCTTTTATGCTCTGGGCGGCGTTCCCTCGCGCGACATCCTGAAAATGCTCGCCGAGGAGCAGGGCGTCACGATGGACCATGTGGCCGTGTCGCACGAAAAGGAGAACGCTTATTTGCCTTTGATGTCCCAGGTGGAACCGATTCACGCCGTGGTCGAAATCGCTCGCGCGAACCACGGAAAAATTCCCATGGCGGTGGCTTCTGGGGGAACCGAAATCATCATCAACCAGGTGCTGGAGCATTTGAAAATACGCCACCTCTTTGGCGCGGTCGTGACCAGCGAAATGGTCACGTACCAAAAGCCGGCGCCGGATATTTTTCTCGAGGCCGCCCGCCGCATTGGCGTTGAGCCCCAATTCTGCCGCGGCTACGAAGACACGGATTTAGGCATGCAGGCAATCCGAGACGCCGGAATGGAAGCAGTGGATGTCAGGACGTTGACTGTTCCCCACTGAACTTGGGGAATAAGGCCATCATTTTTTCAGCGCATTCTCGGCGATTCGCGCCTTAACAATTTTCTTCACCAGCGACGCCGGCAATGGCTGGTCGGGTGTAAATCGAATCGTGCCTTTGCTGGTTTCGAAGTTTTTGAGTTGATCCAGAAATGGCTCCACAATCCGGGAGCTCATTGGATAGAGCGCGCAATGTTGGGACCAAGCGCCGAAGGCCACGAGCAGTCGCCCGTTCAGGCGAAACGCCGCGAGTCCATAGCTGATGCACTCTTCGGATTGAGGTGCCGCAGTTCGAATCGTTCGGCGAAGTCTTTCCAGCGCGACCCGCTGCTCGGCACCCGCGCTCTTGAGATATTCGTCGATGGTTTTCGGTTTGGGGTTCGGCATCGTGTCATTTTCCTTTCGCGACCTGCTTCAACTTTTTGATATCGAGTTTTACCATCCTGAGCATCGCATTCATGACGCGTCCCGCTTTTGCCGAATCCTTGCTGCTCATTAACTGGCCCAAGCGATCGGAACGATCTGCCAGGAAAGGCCGAATTTATCTTTAAGCCAGCCGCATTACACCTCTCGACCGCCGGCGGAAAGCGCTTTCCAATATTTGTCCACCTCGGCCTGGGTTTTGCAATTTACAACGAACGAGATCGCCTCGGTGAATTGAAAATGCGGCCTGCCGTTCAGCGCCAGGAATTCCTGTCCCTCCATCTGAAATTCCACCGTCATGACAGATCCAGCAGGACGCCCGGTGGTTTTCGTTCCTTCTTCGCTGTAGCGGGAGATTTTTCCGAGCTTTGAATTCTTGAAGACTGTGCAGTAAAACTTCACCGCCTCCTCGGCATTGTTATTGAACCAAAGAAATGGAGTTATTTTTTGCATAGTGTCGAAATTTGTTAGGCTATGAGTTCAACATCTTCACCATCCGCAAAACTGTCGGGTTAATTACGCCGATCAAAATCTGCGGGAAAATTCCGAGCCCAAACATCAATGCGATTGCGGGGACCACCGTAAGAAGTTCGGCGCGGGTCAAGTCGGAAAAGCTCCGCCAGTTGGAATTCACTGGGCCGCTGAATACTTTTTGCAAAATGGTCAGGAGGAAAATGGCGGTGACGAGCAGGCCAAGGGTGGAAAGGGCGGCGGCCCAACTGGCGAGCGAGAATACGCCTTTGAAAATTAGAAATTCGCCGACGAAGCCATTGAGTCCGGGTAAACCAAGTGACGAAAAAATGGAGATACCCATTAATCCACAGAAGACGGGGGCAACTTTTCGCAAGCCTCCGAAATCATTTAGCCCGCGAATTCCGCCGCTGCGTTTTTCCAGAATTCCGACGAAACAAAATAGCGCGGCGGCCTTTTCGTTGAGCAGATCGCCTTCGGTGAATTTCATCACGGCGAATAATCCGAGCAGACAGTAGCCGAGATGGTTGATGGAGGAATAAGCGATGATGCGTTTGAGATCTTTTTGCGCGAGGGCGGCATAGGCGGAAAAAATAATCGTGGCGACGGCGAGCCAGAGCAATGGCGTGAGCGCAGCGCGCATTTGTTCGGGGAAAATCGGGAGCAGGATTCGAAGGAAACCATAGACGCCCATTTTCGACATCACGCCGGTCAAGGTCATCGAGACGCTGCTCGGCGCTTCGGCGTAAGTCGCGGGCAGCCAGGTGTGAAATGGAAAGAGCGGAACTTTCACGGCGAATCCGAGCAGCACGCCGAGGAAAAGAATGAATAAAATTTTGTCAGCGGAAAAATTTCCCCGGATCAATTTGGTTGAAACGGCGGCGTGCAATTCACCGGAGCGCGCTAATTCCGCGAGGCGAATAAAATCGAAGATGCCGGTTGCAGAATAGATTGCGAGAAACGCGAGCAACATCGCGACGCTGCCGACCAGTGTGTAAACGAAGAATTGATACGCGGCGCGGGTGCGGTCTGGTCCGCCCCAAAGTTTGATCAAGAAAAATGCGGGGACGAGGCTGAGTTCCCAGAAGATGACCCAGTGGAAAAAGTTCAGTGCGGTGAACGTTCCGTAGAGTCCGGTTTGCAGAAAGAGATAGAGCGCAAAGTGAAGTTTCGGATTGGTGATTTCCTTCGAGGTCGAGGAAAGCGCGAAGGGTATGACGATCGCTGTCAGCAGAAACATGAGCAAACCAAGTCCGTCAATGCCCAAAAAATATTCAATGCCGAGCGAGGGAATCCATTGATGACGCTCGACGAACTGCAGATTCGCGTCGGCCAGTGAGAATCGATTCCAAAGTGCCAGGACTGCGATTGCGGGAACGAGGCTGAAGCTGATCGCGAAAATGCGCGCGAGTTTTTGTTCCTCTTTTTTTAAAGTCAATAGAGCCAGCCCGCCGAGCAGCGGTGTGAAGGTTATCAGCGAAATCAGGAAATGCCCGCTCATGGGCGGCACCCCCATATCAAAGCGAGCGCAAGCACCACCAGAGCAATGCCAATGTATCGGAGATAATGTTGAACTTTGCCGTCTTGAATTCCTGAAACAGCGCGAGATGAATCCCGCACGGATTCGCACCCCTGGTTGAATCCGAGATTCACAACTTCTTCATCTATGGTGCGGCTGAACCATGAGAGGCCGAGCGTTAGACCCGAAAACGCTTTGACGATTCCGCCCCAGACAATTCTATCCAGCCAATCGGCGAATTTCGTAAGCATGGCATTCAGGCGCAAAACGGTGTTCTCGTAAAGTTCGTCGATGAAGAATTTGTTGCGAAGCAGATTGAAAATGTTCGGCTGAAGTTTTTCCAACGGATCAAGTGCGTCGGCGGGTTGGAGCGAGCTTTTGGAATAGATTATCCATGCGGAACCAATTCCGACGGCGACGATGACCATCGAAAGAAGCATCGTGGAAAGGGTTTCGCTTTCGAGCACTCGGGCAAAATCAAACGTCGCGTGATGGCCGGACAAATACGTTTCAAACCACGGCCAAGCTGGTGTGCCGATGATGCCAAGTAAAATTGTGAACGCGGCCAAGATCATCAGTGGAACCGTCATGACACGCGGGCTTTCGTGAGGAGCGCGGCTGTGTTGAAAACCAGCCGCAGCATCGT
>JBDSIW010000500.1:0-3405 GCA_039917795.1 Verrucomicrobiota bacterium
TCGCCCGCTGGCTGACTTCTACCGAGAATCCGATCGTGGCTCGCGTGCTCGTGAATCGGTTCTGGCAACATCACTTCGGCGAGGGGCTGGTCGCCACTGTGGACAATTTGGGCGTGTCTGGCGCGAAGCCAACTCATCCCGAATTACTCGATTATCTCGCCGCAGAGTTTGTTCTGTCCGGCTGGAAGCTCAAATCACTGCACCGCTTGATTGTCACCTCGGCCACTTATCGGCAGAGTGGCGCGCGGCGCGAAACAGCCTATGCCGCTGACCCGGAAAATAAATTGCTCTGGCGTTTCCCGTTGCAACGGCTCGACGCCGAATCCATCCGCGACTCCATCCTGTTCACCAGCGGCGAATTGAACATGGAACTGGGCGGGCCCTACGTTCCAATCAAAGCAAACAGCGACAGCCAGATTGTCGTTGATGAAGGAAACGCCGGGGCCAGGCGTCGCTCGCTCTATCTTCAACAACGCCGCACTCAACCGTTGACCATGCTCGACGTGTTCGACGCCGCGCGGATGAATCCCAATTGCAGTCGTCGCAATCCTTCCACCGTCTCCCTGCAATCTCTCGCGCTGTTGAACTCAGATTTTATTCGCGACCGGAGCCGCGCCTTAGCTCATCGACTGGAGAAGGATTGTGGCTCGGACCAAAATCAACGACTCGAGCGAACTTTCCTTCTTGCGCTCGGTCGAAAGCCAAACGCCACCGAGCGTTCCGCCACGGAAGAATTTTTGCAGTCGCAGTTGGCGCATTACGCAGACAAACCCGACCAGGCCGAGCGCGCCTGGACCGACCTCTGCCAGATGGTGCTGGCCGGAAATGCGTTTTTGTATGTGGAATGAAAATAAATCAAACACGCTGCCAGCCATTTTAATTCATGAGTCCGCCCGGAAATAATTTTGGGATCAACCGCCGCTCGTTTCTCGGCTACACTGCGGGCGGACTCGGCTGGTTGGCGCTATCGCATTTGATGGCGTCGGAAGGAAAGGCAGCGTCCAATCCAATGGTGTCGGCGGCGCATCCGCTCGCGCCGAGGCCGTCCCATTTTCCCGCGAAAGCCAAAGCGGTCATTTGCCTTTTCCAGCACGGCGGGCCGAGCCAGATGGATTTGTTCGATCCCAAACCGGAATTAAACAAACGCGATGGACAAGCCTATCCGGGCAACGATTTGGAAATTCATTTCGACAAACAGGCCGGAAAGCTTTTGCAATCGCCTTTCAAGTTCGCAAGGCATGGCCAGTCTGGAACCGAATTCTCCGAGCTGATTCCGCATACCGCTGGCATTTCGGATGAGATTACCATGGTGCGTTCGATGGTGACCGATTCGGTCGATCACGAATCGGCATTGCGCATCATTCACAGCGGCAAATTTCAAGGAGGCCGGCCCACTTGGGGTTCCTGGGTCACTTACGGTTTGGGCACGGAACGGCAAGATCTGCCGGCTTACGTCGTATTGTCTGATCCTGCGGGACTGCCAGTGGATGGCATTCGCAATTGGACGAGCGGCTGGTTGCCGGCGATTTATCAAGGAACGCAAATCCGTTCGTCCGGCTCGCCCATTTTCAACCTTGCCACACCCGACGATATTCCCGCCGCAGCGCGGGCCAACCAGCTCAAGCTTCTGGGAAAATTAAATGCGGCGCATCTGCGTGATCATCCGGAGAATTCCGAATTGCAGGCCCGCATCAGCAATTACGAAATGGCCGCACGCATGCAGACTTCAGTCAACGACGCGCTGGACCTGACAAGGGAATCCGCCGAAACCAGAAAACTTTATGGTCTCGACCATGCTAATTCTGCAACCGCCAATTATGCGAAGCGTTGCCTGATGGCGCGTCGGCTCGTGGAGCAAGGCGTGCGCTTCGTGCAAATTTATCTCAGCGGACAACCGTGGGACACGCACGACAAGAACGCCGAGAAATTGAAAGATCTTTGCCTGATGACTGATCAACCGAGCGCCGCGCTGATTCTCGATTTAAAACAGCGCGGCTTGCTCGATTCGACGATTGTTCTTTGGTGTGGCGAGTTTGGACGCCTTCCCATTTCGCAGGGCAAAGATGGTCGCGACCATAATCGCCACGCGTTTTCGCTCTGGCTGGCCGGTGGCGGTTTCAAGAAGGGATACACGCACGGCGGCACGGATGATTTCGGTTACAAAGCGGTGCGGAATCCGGTGCGCGTTTACGATCTTCACGCCACCTTGCTCCACGCGTTGGGCTTGAATCATCTGAAACTGACCCACCCGCATGAAGGCCGCGATGACAGCCTGACCGACGCCGTGGTGAGTGAAGCCAAAGTAATTCCGGAACTTTTGGCTTAGGAAATTGCGGGGTGTTGGTTCGGTAAAAACGCGAAGTAACGAATGAATTGCGATGAAGCCTTACGTCCATAAAGCGAAGGCGCGACTCACCATCGCGCTGGTGTTCCTGCTAGGGTTTGGGACGCGAGCAGAGGATTGGCCGCAGTGGCGGGGGCCGAATCGTGACAATGCTTGGAACGAAAAGGGCGTCCTCAAAACTTTCCCGGCGGATGGGTTAAAAATTCGCTGGCGCGCGCCGGTCGGCCCCGGCTGGTCAAGTCCTGTGGTGGCCAATGATCGCGTTTTCCTGACCGACATGCGATTGGATAAGCCCAGAGCCTGGGAACGGATTCAGTGTTTCAAGGAAAAAACCGGCAAGCGGGTTTGGAGTCGCGAATCGGAACTGGTTTATCCCGAGTGGGCCTTCAACCAGGAGAACGGCGGCGGCCCAGCCGCGACCCCGATTGTTGAAAAAGGAAGAATCTATTCGCTGGGCCGGAATGGTCAGGTGGATTGCCTCGACGCGAAGAATGGAAAAGTGATTTGGGAAATCCAACTCGGGAGGAAATATGAAATTCGCGAACTGCAATGCCGCGCGTCGCCCTTGATCGAAGGAAATTTGCTGATCGTGGTCCCTGGCGCAGTTCCCGGGGCCTGTGTCATTGCGCTCGACAAGAATACGGGGAAAGAAATTTGGAAAGCTTTGCCGGAATCCCTCTCCAGCAGTTCTCCTCTGATCATTCAAGCGGGTGGGAAACGTCAGTTGATTGTCTGGACCGCCGCTTCCGTGACTTCCTTGAACCCTGAAACCGGCGAGAGTTATTGGCGCCAGGCCATGGCCACAAGTGGCAACGACTCAATTCCTACCCCGGTCGTGCAGGGGAATCATTTATTGGTTTCCGGCTTGATGTTCGACTTGGGCGCTAACACGCCGACCCCCACAATTCTTTGGCCGGAAACCCTGGCCCCATCGAAAAGAATTCTGAGCAACACATCCACTCCATTGTTGCTGGGAGATCACGTTTACTCGGCGAAATCCAATGGAGAACTCGTCTGTCTCAATGCTCGAACCGGGCAACAGGTTTGGGGAACGACCAACG
>JBDSIW010000501.1:0-3453 GCA_039917795.1 Verrucomicrobiota bacterium
TTTTTCCTGGGAGAGATCGAAGGCGCTTCGCGCCTTACCCGAGAGAATTAAATTAAATGCCTTTTGGTAATAACTGTTGAGCGCGTAATTCTCGACCGCCTTGTTAATCTCGGGCATCTGCGCTTCGACTTTTTGCAGGAGTGAGGCGCGACGTTCCATTCGTTCCTTCGAGATGCCATTCCGCAGACTCAGATCGTCGAGCTTAAT
Organism: Verrucomicrobiota bacterium; assembly: GCA_039917795.1. Classification (GTDB taxonomy): domain Bacteria; phylum Verrucomicrobiota; class Verrucomicrobiia; order Limisphaerales; family CANJXF01; genus CANJXF01. The sequence continues at coordinate 208 of JBDSIW010000501.1, forward strand.
CTCCTTGGCGGGATCCTGGTAAAAATAATACGGATCGTAAGCCGCGCCCAGGAAGCCAGCGGTTCCCCCTTTACCGACGACGCCACTCTCCTGCAAGGGTCGCGGGAGCATCACGAACGGAAGCATTGGAACATCCGACGGCCGCAGCTTCACGACCTGCGAACCCATGTGGGGAAAATCATTTGGCGCTGGCGGCTCCAATTGGCCGGAAGGCGAAACCCGATCCGGCGTATAGCCGGTCATCATTTGATAAATCGCGGCGGTGTGGTTGAAGAGTCCGGCAGGCGTGTAACTCACCGAACGGATCAGCGTCGCCTTGTCCATTTGCCGCGCGAGCTTTGGCATCACTTCGGAAAGCCAGATGCCGGACACGTTTGATTTTATCGGCTTGAAATCACCGCGCACATTTGAAGGCGCGTCTGGTTTCGGATCCCAGATATCAATGTGGCTCGGCCCGCCCTGGAGAAAAATAAAAATGACGGACTTGGCGTTCCCCCAGCCGGACTTTGATTTGGCGTCGGGCGCAGCGTTCTCCTTGGCGTGAGCTTGCAGGGATAAAATATCCCCGAGGCTCAAGCCGAGCAGCCCCGCGCCGCCCACGCGCAAAAATTCGCGGCGGCTAAAACCGTCGCACGTCGAACCAGATTGACCGGGGATGGATAACATAATTTTCCCTTTCCTATTTAACGGTTAAACAAAAACGACGGGCTGTTCAAAAGCGCCCAGGCTAAATCCTGCGCGACTTCCACCCGCTTTTCACCTTCACCCAAATCGATCTGAGTAATTTCTTTTTCGCTCGGCGGGCGGCTCAAGACACTCAGGTAAATTTCTTCGACCACTTTTTTGTTGTCCAGTTCCGCCTCCACGAACTTCGTCAGCCGGTTGCTTTTGTCCGCGACCGCCTCGCCAATCATGTTGCCGTTGATGAGATTCAGGGCGTGGGAAAGGGTGACATTGCCGGTGCGCTCACACTCACAGGCAGACTGGCGTTTGGGCCGGCCGAACAGAGTGAGGAAATCATTTTCCTTAACCATGCCGTCGGGGATTTCCGCTGCGCGCATTTCCTTGGGCATGCCAGCAAACTTTGATTGGCTTCCAGTGGCAACGGTTACCGCATCCAACAATTGCTCCGCGCTTAACCGGCGCGGATTGGCGTGGGAAAAATTAATTTTGTCGTCCTCATTCCATTTATTTTCCACCACAGAGAGCTGATAAGTGCGCGAGTTGCAGATGCTGCGCATGAGATGTTTCACGTCAAGTTTTGCGTTTACAAAATCTTCCGTGAGGGCATCGAGAAGTTCCGGGTTGCTCGCAGGATTGCTTCCGCGAATATCGTCCACCGGATCAATAATCCCGCGCCCGAAAAAATAACTCCAGGTGCGATTCGCCATCGACTTGGCAAAAAAGGGATTCTCCTTTGACGTCATCCAATCAACGAATTCCTCGCGCCGGTCAGCATCTTTGGCCGGTTCCTTTGCGGTGCCCACCGGAACTTTGGGCGCGACGTCCATATCGGTTTTCGGATGCTTCACTTCGCCGCCATCATATCGGGTGAAGATGATCTGTTCTCCCGGCATCTCTCCATTCTTCGTGCCGACGCGCGCAAAGTAAGCGCCAAATTGGTAATATTGATTTTGTGTCCATTTCTCGAACGGATGATCGTGGCATTGGTTGCAATTGAAACGGACGCCGAGAAAAGTCTGGCTGATATCTTCCGTCATTTTCTTGGTGTCGCGAAGTGCCCGCAGATAATTCACCTCGGGATTCTTATAGGAACTGCCCCGCGCCAAAAGCAACGCGCGGGCGAATTTATCGTAGGGCATGTTCTGCGCAATGGCGTCCTCGATCCAGTTGCGAAAAGCCCAGACACCCTTTTCACCTAAAATTTCGCTGTTGCATTGTAAAAGGTCCGCCCATTTGTTTGCCCAATATTTCGGGAAGTCCGGGGAATCAAGAAGCTCGTTGATCAGGTTTGCCCGTTTGGATTTCGACTCGCCTTTGTCGGCAAGAAATCCGCGGACTTTGTCAGGCCGTGGTGGGAGCCCGGAGAGATCGAGATAAACCCGGCGGATAAATTCTGCGTCGTTGCAGACATCCGACGGCAACGCCTTAACTTTTCGCAACTTGGTGTTGACGTGTTTGTCGATGAAATTGTACTCGGGTACTTCCGCCCATTTGAATCCCGCGCGATCGCCCATCACCGTAACCAGGCGCGTCGTGTAATTTCCTTCGTAGCGCACCAGCACAGCGGCTTCGCCGCGACGAATTCCCGTGGCCACATTATTGGCGATCACCAACACTTCGCCATTGTTGCTCGACATGATCGCTTCGCCCGTGACATCGCGCGTTGTGCCATCGGCGTAATGCGCCAGGACAAGCATGTGTTGTGAGCGGCCCGGCAAATCGAGCTCGATCTCAGCGGGAAGAACCTCGATTTTGTTAGCACGCCTCGTAAGCGATTCAGCTTTCGTTCCCTCAACGATCCATTGCTTGAGCAAATTGTATTCGCGCGAATCCAACTTCAAAACCTGACGGCCTTCGTGTGGAACTTCGGCAGTGGGTTTGAGGAGCATCAAACTTTCATCCGCTTTCACGCGGTTAAAACGCCGCCCGGATAGGTCGTTGATCAGCGCCTGGAAGTCGAAGTCGGGATCGTAACCGCGCAGTGACAACTTGAACCCATTTTTTCCCTTGGCCGATCCATGGCACGTCCCGGCGTTGCAACCAATCTTCGCCAGCAACGGTTCGACATCGCGAACAAATCCCACAGGAGGCAGGACGGCGTCCTCGACTTTCACCGGGAGAGGCATCACGAGGCCCGCAGCCGAAACGGAAATCCTCGTCTCGCCCTTTGATTTCGGCCGGATGAAATTGCGCCCGTCGATCTCGACGATAGGTGCCTCGGAAATCATTTTTGCTTCTGCGGTCAAGTCGATCTTTTGGCCCGTCGCGGTCTCGCCGATGACCAAAACCCGACGTTCATCGCGCCCGTTTAGCAAAGCGATGGAGGCGGGCTCCAGGCGAATGGAAACAATTTTTGGAACCGGCAAAGCAGCGGGCGACTCGGGCTTTGCCGGACTCGCTTTACCCGAAAATTCCGCCAGAAATAGTGCGAAGAGAATACAAAAGCGGTTCATGGATAGGATTTTTAAAGGCGCCGGGTAACGTGAGAAAAATATGCGGGATGAAACCATCGCGCAAGGATTTGTTCCAACCGTTTGCAGGCTTAACCTAAGTTTTGAACGT
>JBDSIW010000502.1:0-4673 GCA_039917795.1 Verrucomicrobiota bacterium
CAGGCAGCGATCCGTCCCCTCAAAACCCTCCACCGCCAGCACGGTTCCGTCTTTCACCACGACGGTTTGGCCCACCTCGAGCCGCGATATTTCCTTGGCAATTCAGTATCCAAATTGAACATCGGCCCGTTGTTCGTCGCCAAGTTTTGGTCCAAGCAGGAAATTGGCGCCCGGCATAAGCGGCTTCAGCCAGGGCGTTGCCTCGATCAACTCCACGCCGTCCTTTTCTAATTCATTGGCGATCGCGCCGAAAATGGTGTGGGCATTTTTCTCTTTCAACTTCAACAGCATGGACACTGCCCGCAAGTCGGGCCGCAAATCGAAAAGGTTCTTGGGCGCAATTTGCCCGACCATGACGCATTGGGAAACTTCGCGCGCGGTGAAGGCGGCGATCATCCTGGAAAGCTGGCCGACCTTCAGCCAGACGATTTCATCGACGAGGCGGGCGAGCCCCGGATCGGTTTCGCTCTCGAAGGCGGCGACAACAAGCCGTTTCACGCCGGCGGCTCGCGCCAGCCGCGCAAACTCCAGCGGCAGGGAACGATTCCCGGCGATGATCCCCAAACTGTTGAGCGGTTCTGCCATCGCGCGGTTAATAGATCATTGCTTCAGCTTTGCCAACCTTGATCAGCCGCCGGGAAGAAATCGTTGGTTTATCTACTCTTCGCGGCACGACGGAACAAACCCGTCGCTCAACTGGAATGGGATTAGCTTCGCAGCGAAGATTGTGGAAGCAGTTGTAAAACCCTTCCGCAAAAAAAAACTGAACAACAGCGCCGCGTTCGTCATCCATTTGGCGAATTATTCGGGAAGCTCGAATTGAAACTAAGTGAAAATTTAATTGAATTGGCTCTCGCCAACGGGGAGTTCGACGAACGGACCACGATCATGAACTCCGTTGCCGGTTCGCACTCATCGCACCAGTTGCACCGGATGGATGACGGCCAGCCGCTCCAGCGCCGTCCAAAATATTGGGACAGTGGTGACTCAAAGCAGGGCGATTCCAATTCATTTTCCCATTGGATGAATGGGGAAGGGATTGAAAAGCAATTTTCCCAGAAGACAAAGCGCGCAAGAAAACTGTAATGACCAATTGCCTGATCAAAGTTCTGTTGGCTTTTGAAAATGAGGATGACTTCACCCTCCTGGGCGGCTTGCTGTCTGATGGCGCCGAACAAAAGTACGAGCTCGATCGCGTCTCCACGTACGCTTCCGCCTTGGAGACGATCGCCACGCACGAGCATGATTTCTATATTTTCGGAGAACGCATCGGCTATCACAGCGGGCTGGATCTTCTCAAACAAGCGGAAGCCGCGGGCAATCGCGCGCCAGTTATTCTGCTCGCCGAATCGAGCGACGAACAAACTGAGATTGAAGCTATCGACGCGGGTGCGGAGGAATTCATTGCCAAAAAGAAGTTAACGGCCAGAGGATTGAATCGCGCCATCCACCGCGGGCTGCGTCGGGCGAAAGCGCAGGCCGAGTTGGAGTGCTTGGCGGAATTTCCGCGCAAGAGTTCAAACCCGGTCGTCGAATTTTCTGCGGACGGAAAGATCACTTACTGCAATGCGGCGGGGCAAAGGCTGGCCGATTCGCTTCAGAAAGCTTCGTTGACCCAGGTGTTGCCGTCTGATGTGGACCAGATTGTTCTGCGCTGCCTCGAGCGATCCGGCGTGAAAGCCAATTTTCAAACTGCGATCAATGAGCGGACGTTTTCCTGGTCTTTTTTCCCGGTGGAGTCGAGGCAGGTCGTACATTGCTACGGGACGGAAATTACCGACCGCTTGAGCCACGAAGAACAACTTCGGCAATCGCTGAAAATGGAAGCGGTCGGACAGCTGGCCGCGGGCGTGGCCCATGATTTCAACAACATCCTGACCGTCATAACCGGTCATGCCGATCTTTTGCTGCACAAGGTGAATCGCGATCCGAACAGCGAGCATCCATTGAAACAAATCTGCCTGGCTTCAGAGCGGGCAGGGAGCCTGATCCGGCAACTATTGATGTTCAGCCGCAAACAAGTGATGCGCCATCGGTTCCTGGATTTGAACGAGGTCGTGCAAAATTTGATGCACGTGTTGCAGCGTTTTCTTGGCGAACACGTGGAACTTGAAGTCCGTTTGGCGCCGTCCGTTCCCACAGTTTTTGGCGATGCGGGAATGGTGGAGCAGGCGCTGATCAACCTGGCAGGGAATTCCCGGGATGCGATGCCCAAGGGCGGTCGGATTGTGATTTCCTCGAGTGTCGAGAAGTTCGACAAGGGATCGGTCCGCGGAAATCCCAGCGCGCGGCCCGGGGAGTTTGTCTGCCTTCGAGTAACCGACACCGGCTCCGGGATGGACGAGCCGACTTTGAAGCGAATTTTCGAGCCCTTCTTCACCACGAAAGCTGTGGGAAAAGGAACCGGCCTGGGCCTGGCCACGGTTTATGGAATCGTCGAACAACACCACGGGTGGGTGGACGCTGAAAGCCGGGTTGGGAAGGGGTCTATCTTTTCGATATTCCTTCCGGTTACGGAAGATAAATCCGCAGTAAAAACTGCCGCGCCTTCGCAGTTGGCGGCCAATAGTGGCAAGGAAACGATTTTAGTCGTGGAAGATGAACCATCGTTGCGCCTGCTCGTTGTGGAGATTCTCCAGATTTACGGCTACAGAGTTTTCCAGGCGCCGTCCGGACTCGTGGCGCTGGATGTCTGGAAAGAACACAAGGGAGAAATTGATCTGCTGCTGACCGACATGGTGATGCCGGACGGAGTTTCCGGGCGCGAACTGGCGGATCGACTGTTAAAAGAGAATCCCGAACTGAAAATCATTTACACCAGCGGATATAGCCCGGGAATGGCCGGGACCGACACCGCCCGCCTGAGCGGATTTAACTTCCTGCCCAAACCCTACCCGCCGAGCCGTCTCGCGGAATTGGTGCGCTATTGCTTGAACAAAAAGCACGAACGAAGCAATTCCGTGCTCGCGCAAAAATAAATGAAAAAAACTATTCTGGTAGTGGAGGATGAACCTGATCTCCTTGAAATTATGCAGGACTTTTTAGCGATGGCGGGCTTGTCGGTCCTGGTCGCAAAATCTGGCCCGTCCGCTATGGAAATCTGGAAAAAAAAGTCTGCCGAAATCGACCTGGTTCTCACCGATGTTACTTTGCCGGACGGAACCACTGGTGTGGCACTGGGCGAAAAATTGTGCGCGGCCAATCCGGCCTTGAAGATCATTTACACAAGCGGACACTCTGCGGAAATGGTCGCCAGGCTTTATACCTTGCCCGAGGGTGCGAGATTTTTGCAGAAGCCCTTTCCTCCCAGCGTTCTTGTGGACACCGTTCAGACATGCTTGAACGCGTAGCGGGTTCGAGTGATTAAGCCATCGGGATTTCAAGCGGCTTCCGGAATCGGTTACGAGGAGGGCGAATCCGTCAGCCTCGGTGAATTCCCAAGGCTTCGCTTTGTCCTAAAATAAACGTTCGCTGCCACAAAACGGTGCAACGAATTCCAATCGCTTGGCCGCTCGATGTAGGCTGCGTTGCCAAAGAGGTGACGAATATTGGAGTGCAAGAACGCGGCGAAATTTTCCAATCGTTTAGAAAATTTCGGCACGAATCATGCGCAAGGTAATGCCTCGTTTGATAAGGAGAATGAACCGAAAGAGTTTTAGGATTAGCGCGTCAATTGTGGCTTTCGCCTCGATTGCGCTTCTGCTTTTTCACAAGGGTCCGCAGCCCGATCCGCGCCCGAGGATTTCATCGGCCCACCTTTCCAACGCCAGTTCACTTTCTGGTAAGGCTGTTTCCCCCAGGATTGCTCGGACGAAGATCGCCACGGAAAAGCTCATCCCAACGGGCGATGCGTGGAGCCAACCGATCAGCGAGCCACCGGCCGCGGAGTTCCAGAAGTGGACAGCGAAATATCAAAACGCTTCGGCGTCCGGGAAAACAATGCTCGAAGCGGAAGGTGTTTTGCTCGCGATGGATCGGCAAAAATTTCTGGCGAACCTGATTCGCACGGATCCCGAACGTGCGTTGCAACTGGCGGTGCCCGTCGCGTCGCGGCGAGACCTGCCCGAATCGATTCAGGAACTTTTGGAGAAGAGAGTCAGCGCGCGCGGGGAATTGGCGGTGCTAGGCGCCCTGGCGGAGCCGGGCAAGGAAGCTTTCGTCACGCCGACCTTCCGAACCGCCACGATTGATAGCAATGAGTTTGAGGCATTCGCCTACGGCCGGCGCCTCGGAGAACCGACCCGGCAAAATATTTCCTTGAATGGGATTGCCATTGGGAACCTCATGGCAGTCAGCGAGAATCCCGTTCGAATTCTCGAACCCATCGAAGCTGCTGAAATCAAGGCAGAGCCTGAAGTGATTTGCGCGGTCTCGGGTGATTCGGTGGCTCTGCATCAGGAGGAAACTTCGGTGGACGTGGGCGGAGAAATTATTTTCCTTTGCCATCGCGCGCACGCGGACATTTTAAATAGTCAGATCATTGCGGCCGAAGCGGGCGGGACTTCCTCGTCCGGAGGCACACAGACCTTGATCTCCACACAAGGGCAGAAGCGCTTGCTCCTGATCCGTGTCGATTTTCCGGATCTTGTCGGGGTGCCGTTTACCGACTCGACTGGGACCAACCTCGTCAGCGGGTTGAACGGATTTTACAGCGAATCTTCGTATGGCCGGGC
>JBDSIW010000503.1:0-5523 GCA_039917795.1 Verrucomicrobiota bacterium
GTGTGATCCGAGCAAGTGAACCACCGTGGCCAGGGCAATCACAACCAGGCCCCAGCCGACGCCGAACTTCGCGCCGATGATCACGTAGCAAAGCGCGACCGAGAATCCGAAAATGGGCAGGATGGACACCAACAAAAGAACGGCGAGCCAATGGAAGCTGGCGATCCGGGTGTGAATCGACTTCAAGTCCGGCTGGTAAACAAAATAAAGAATTACCAGTCCCGCGAGTGCCACCACGGCAAGGGCAATCATCCACCACCGCTTTTTCCACGACGCGCGCTGAGGTCTGTCGGTCATGATTTTGCGGCGAGCGCTTCATCAGCCTGGACCTCTCCCGGCTTGCCGTCCTTGGTGGATTTGGCGCGCAGTCGCTTGATCACTCGCTGGCAAAGCAAGGTGATAACCAGCGCATAGGCGACGAGAAAAATAATTTTCCCCTTCGTCAGATCCTTGGTCATGCCGCCGAACAATATCGCCAGCGAGGCATGGAAAAAATGTGCGGGGAGACAAGCCCAGAAATAAACGCGGAATGGCACGCCCGCGAGAACGAGAAGATAATTCTTCGCGGCGTAGGGCAGTCCCGGAACAAGCGCCGTGAGGAGCGTAACTGAAACATACTCTCCCTTTGGCACCTGCGGGATTTTGTATTTTGTCTTTTTGAACAAAGCGGCGATCGGCCTTTGCAGAACCGATTTCGTCATCCAGTAGGTGAGGAGAAGGTTGATCGCGATGGCGGCGGCGGCGGCGAAAAGTCCTCCGACGGGTCCGAACCGCGCGCCGCCAATGGCAAAGAGCAGGCTCACGGGTCCGCCGACGACCGGCAGAAATGCCATCAAGGCAAAAACAACCCAGGGGTTGACGGTTTGCGCCCAGTCGTGGAGTGCTTTCGTATCAATGAAAGCAAAGGCCGCGATGAATGCGACCACACAGACGGCTGAGACAATCCAAAATGTGCGAGTGTTTTTGGTGCGCGGCCCGGAATCTGGAGTGGTCGTTTCTTTGGTCATTGACTGGATCAAATTATCTTCATTCGGCAAAAGTGAAATAGGGCTTTCCACTCGGCAATGAAATGAAAAACCGGCAGAGGACAGGGAAATTGCCGAGGAATGGCTGGACGAATTCCCTTATTCCGGGCGCGTCGCAAAAGTCATTACGCTTCTGGCGAAAATGAAGTTTAAAAACAGCAACACGAAGAAATCGCTGGTGATTGTGGCGTTGGGCCTTTTCTGCATCGGCACGATTGTGTTGAAGGTCACGTCCGCAAAAAAAATTGAGAAACTGATCCAGACGGACTATTCGGTGGCCGACCCGGCCTTTCAAAATTCCATGAGCGGGCTGATCGGCGCGAGTTTTCTCGACGGCAATCGCGTTCATGAGCTTTTGAATGGCGACCAGATCTTTCCCGCCATGCTGAAGGCAATCAGCGAGGCGACCAATTCCATCACGTTCGAAAACTATATCTGGGAAACGGGCGACGTCGGCGGCAAATTCGCCAAGGCCTTGATGGAGCGAGCGCGCGCTGGCGTGAAAGTGCATTCCATTGTCGATGGTATGGGAACATTGAAGCTGAAGAAGGAGGACATTGAGGAAATGACCGCCGCCGGGATCCATTTCATCAAGTTCGGCCGCGACCGCTGGTACAAGGTCAAACTCAGCATCAACCATCGAACGCATCGCAAGCTGCTGATCGTCGATGGGAGAATCGGCTTCACCGGCGGAGTTTGCCTCGCGGATAAGTGGCTTGGCAAAGGCGAATTGCCCGATCATTGGCGCGACACGCATTTCAAGATTGAGGGGCCGGTCGTCCGGGAAATGCAGGGAATTTTTGCGGAAAACTGGCTCCAGACCACCTCGGAAGTTTTACAGGGCGAAAAATATTTCCCGCAAATCGAATCCTCGGGTTCGGCCTTGATGCAATGCTTCAAAAGCGGACCGAAGGACGGAGAGGAAAATGCGCGGCTGGTTTATCTCTTTGGCATCGCCTCGGCGCGGAAAAATATTCGCCTCTCCCACGCTTATTTTGTCCCGGACGATCTCGCCGTCAAGGAACTGCTCGCCGCCCGGAAGCGAGGTGTGAAAGTGGAAATCATTGTGCCGTTCAAAAATGATTCCAGCGTGGGCCGGGCCGCGTCCCGCTCGCGCTGGGGCGACCTGCTCGACGCGGGAGTCGAGTTTTATCAATACAAGCAATCGCTCTTTCACTGCAAAGTCATGGTGGTTGACGACATGTTTGTCACCGCTGGCTCGATCAATTTTGATAACCGCTCCTTCCGGATTAACGACGAGGCCAATATCAACGTCCTCGATAAAAAATTTGCCGCGGCGCAAATCAAAGTCTTTGAGGAGGACAAGGGGAAATCATCGCCATTGACCGCCCAAATGCTGAAAGACCGGCCCTGGTACACCAAGACGGGTGATTACTTCGCCGGCTTTTTGCGATCGCAACTTTGATGGGTGATTCACATCGCGGCGTAACTCGCCCGTCGCCTGGACGAGCAATTCTTCTGCGCTAAATTGGCAGTTCTCCGTGCCGAACGTGGAGTGGAAGGAATTCTCGGCGCACGAAATATCTGTAAAGAATTCTTCGTCCATGGGACAAACCGGCATGAAGCGAAAGACATCGCCTCCAACGCAAGGGAACGCGGAACGAATCGAAGTTGCTGGCGAATCGGCCCCGGAGCCAGTGATTCTCATCATCGCCGACATCAGCGGCTACACCCGCTACATGACTGCGAACGCGAAAACCCTTGCGCACAGCCAAACCATCATTACCGAGCTGATTCTGGCCATCATCAAGCAGGTGGAACTGCCGATTGCCGTGGCGAAACTCGAGGGCGATGCGGTTTTTCTCTATTGCCGAAAACAAAACAGTTCACAGTCCTGGCCGGAGACGCGAAAAATCATCGGCGAGAAATTATTTTCGTTTTTCGAGATGTTTCGAAGGAAGGTTGCCGAGTTGAGCCGCTCGACCACCTGCCATTGCAGTGCCTGCTCGCACATCGAAAAGCTCAGGCTCAAACTCATTGTCCACAGTGGCGAAGCTCTTTTTCATCAGGTGCTACAGTTTCTCGAACTAGCTGGAGTCGATGTGATCATTGTCCATCGGCTCCTGAAGAACTCGGTCAGTTCCGACCAATATCTCCTGCTTACTGAAACGGCTCGCCGGGATATCGATCTTCCCGACCAAATTCATTTGCTTGAAGGCTTGGAAACCTATGACGACCTCGGCTCAATTAAGACGCTGGTTTATCTGCCGAGGGACATCCCGATCCGGTTGCAGGATCTAACTTTTGCAAAGTCTGCGAACGTATCACTGGTTGGAAAGAAATCGCCGGGGTTTTCGCCTGTACTGTCGCCGCCCCCTCCGTTCATCAAGCGATTTGGCCAATCATGGAAATTATTCTGCAAGCTTTTTCTCTCTCCGTTGGTTGGGCGATCTGCTTCTCAACCGCCCTGGCGCCACATCACTTCGAGCGCCAGTGTGGTGGGCAAAATCGGTTTTGCTATGGTGACGTTGCTGCTCGCGCCAATTTATTTACCGGTCGGAACCGTGTCGGTCCTCCTTCATGTTTTGAAAAAGCCCAAGGTCAATGGCGGACAAGAAGAGAAATCTTCGCTGTTAAATTGACCTCGACGCTGGGGAACTGAGCCCCGCGATCAAGGTTAAGAAATTCCCTTGTTGGCGCGCCAGAGGAGGACCGCTCCGACTGCCTGGAAAATAAAATTCGGAATCCAAACGATGAGTTGCGGGGCGAGCTCGGGTCGCGCGTCCCATGATTGCGCCAGAATAATGAAGCTGTAGTAAACCAGCACCAGCAGGAGCGCCATGGCAATTCCCACACTCGTTTCGCGGCGATGCGCGCGAATGCCGAGAGGAATTCCGATCAGCGTGAAAGCGATGCAGGCAAAGGAAAAGGCCACTTCCCGGTTGATTTGCACCCGCACGGGCAGCGTGATGTCGCTCCGCATTTTCTTGAGCTGGCGCAATTCATCCCGCAGCTCGGCGGGCGAATTCGTGTGCCCCGGTTCCACGCGGGCAAAACTTTTCTGGAGTTTTTCCAGTTGATCCTGGAGCTGCAAAAAGGTCATGTCCGTCAGGCTGATTTTTGAAGTGCCGCGGGAATTGGCTTTGGGGAGCGGCAAATCGACCGAGGCGGAATAGAGGCTTGGAAAAATATTCGGCCCTTGAATTTGCGTGTCGGTTGCCTCGAACAAAGTCAAAACCAGTTGTCCCTCTACCATGGCAAATTTTCCGGTGGGCGCGATGACCAGCCGGCGCGAGGAATCGTTTTCGTAAACCTGGTAAACTTTGACGTCCTTTAGATCGTTGTTTTTTATTTTGCGGGCGTAAACCGACCAGCCATTGGGAAACTCATTATACTGATTCTCCCGCAACATCCCGGCGGGATTGGATGTCGCGATCGTTTCCAAAAGCGCCTTGTAAGCCACCCGTCCGCGCGGCGCCAGTTCCAGGTTCACCCACGCGCACAGGGCGCTGAAGACGACGCTGAGCAACAAGACGGGCGCGACGAGCGCAACCAGGCTGATGCCGCTGGCGCGGGCGGCGGTTAATTCCTGGTCGGCGCTAAACCGACCGAAGACGAGCAGCGTGGCGGTCAACATTCCCATCGGCAGCGCGAAGAGGAGCACGTACGGGATCAGAAAACCGATGGCCTTGATCACGACAAAAAATGAGGCCTGCCTGTTGACCAGCAGCTCGACAATTTCCTTGAGCACATTTCCCAGCAGCAGGACGAACGTGAACACCGCCACCGTCATGAGAACAGTGGCCAGGACTTCGCGGGCTAGATAGGCGTGCAAGGTTTTCATTGGTCATCGAACCCGCATCGTTAAAAAAACCGCCGCCGAGCCAAAGAGAATATTGGGCAGCCACGCCGCGAGCCATCCGGGCAGATAACCACCGGTTCCCAGCGCGATGCCAACCTTCAACAGAATAAAATAAGCGAAGCAGATAAAGATGCTGCTCGCCACGCCGACGTAAACGTTGCGCCGTCCGGAGAGCACGCCGAACGGGAGCGCGATCAGCACCACGATCATGCACGCGCTCGGTGCGGCGATGCGTTCGTGCAAACGCGTTTTCAGCAGGGCCGAGGTGGCTTTGTCCAGGCGCGGGTGCAAATCCTGGTAGTTCAAAATATCGCGAATCGAGAGCTGCGGGCTTTTCGTGGCCTGCTTGCGGCTGTTGATTTTGATTTCACTGCGAATGAGTGCGGGGCTTTCCGGCCAGTCCGCGAACTCGAGTTGATTGGTCGCAACGGGCGTCGCCGCGATGTTCGTCGATTGAAGTTGCTGCACGTCGGTGAATCTCCAGACGCCGTCCGCGTAAAGGCCGTGCTTTGCGGAAATCACGTCATTTCTTCCCTCAGGCAATCGCCAGAGAATTACGACACCTTGCATCTCGGAAGTTTTCAGGTTGTAGGCCTTGATCCACCAGGAGCGATTGTCGCGCGCGTTAAGAAATTTAAAGTCGCGCCTCCATGATGCGTCCGGCGTGTTCGTCTT
>JBDSIW010000504.1:0-2586 GCA_039917795.1 Verrucomicrobiota bacterium
ATTTTTTCGAAGCGTTATCTTCAAGCGATGCATTTCCAGAAATGGGATCGCCGCTGGAAAAACCGCCCTTGGCATTTTCCCCAGACATTAAGCGAAGGCCCGCTTCAAAATGATCGGTCAACATCGCCGTGGCCCCGAAGCGCAGGCGATAGCGATAGCGATGACGCTCAAGAAAGCTGGGGTCATCGTTGTAGATTCCGTCGTAGCGGAGCCGAAGGTCGCCATTGAATTTCAAACTGTTGACCCATTCCGGCATCCCGCTTTTTACGGAGTAAGCCTGGTTGAAACCTTTGTCGGCTTCCTCGCGCAAATCGTTCGCTTCTTTGACTGAGAGAATTCCCTTTTCAACGAGCTTATCAATCAAGGCGTCGGAAGTTTGGGCCGAAGCATTATTGCCGAACGCCAAAATCAGAGCTGTGGCGGCGGTGAGTCTGGAGAGTGTGTTTTTGATTTTCATGCGCAGAAGTGTTTTTGCTGAGCCCGAAATTACGGAAGGCCCGCAACAATCCCGCAGCAGAACGGTTACATTTGTGTGACAAAAGAAGTGTCGCTCCAGGAAAAAGGCTCCCGAGTGCGATGCCCGGCGCGACGGGTGGAACGAATTTCCCGTGAAAACTCCGGGAGACTGCCGAACGGATCTGGTTTTTTCCGAGAAACCGCTTTGGGATGGGCGCTTTGAATTCTTCGGACTCTTCAGCGACACGTTTCACATCATCGTCAGCCCCGCGCATCGCTGGGCGATCGAGGGCTCGGTGGCGGCGGCAGAATTTCCGACCGCCCCTTTCGTTTTGCATCGGAGCCTGGGCGATTCGCAGCGGATGATCGCGGAATACCTGGCGGATAAAAACGTGGTGCTGAATACGGCGGCGGAGATGGACAGCCTCGATGCAATCAAGGATTTTGTCCGGCAAGCGGACGTGTTGACCATTCTCCCGCGTTGGGCGGTAAGGCGGGAATTGATGGACGGCTCGCTGGTCGCACTGCCGCTCGGGCGAAAAACCGTAGCGCAGACTTGGGGATTCACGCACTGGCGGCATCGTCCACTGAATCACAGCGAAGCCAGTGTCCTGGAGCTCTGCCGAAATGTTCTCGAGGCTGTGACGGATAAAGTCACGACACCTCTTCAAAACGGATCGATCGCGGCCCGCTCCGCTGGCGTGCCCCCGTAGCCGTATTGGGCGACGTGATTTTTGTTGTCGTTGTTCCAGCGCCGCACCCAAAGATCGTTGGCTGGATCGACCACCATCGCCCGCTTGGCATTCTCGGCGTGGCCGTCGCAAAACATCAGTGTCGTGCGCCCGTTGTGACGGCTGGATGGCCATTGGTCTGGCTCGCGAGGATCCACATTTCCGTCCCAGCTGCCATCAGTTCGGGCATCGGAAAGCATGATCATTTCCGTTGGACGCGCCACGCGGCTGGAGGGCATATCTGGTTGGGCGGGCGGATTGATATCGCCGCCGAGCCCCAACTCCGCCGAGAGGTCCGCGGTGACAGGTCCGCCGCCCCAATCATTGTAACCGTAAGAAAAATAGGAGCCAGATCCGGCGCCCGAAGCTTTCACCGCCCAGGGATCGAAGGTGCCCGTTTCAATCACAGAACCAAGCCGGTTCGGGTTGCCGGTTTGCATCGCCCAACGGTATTGGGGCTTAGTCGTGGGACAACCGAAGACCGCGCGGTTTGTTCCCATTTGCGAAAAAATCCGGTTGGGCCACAAATAGAAAAACTGCGGAACCCGGATGCAACCGGGATATTTCCCAGTCTCGTTGACATACATGGCCGCGCCGATGCCAATCTGCCGGAGGTTATTCATGCAGGAGATTTGTTGCGCTTTCGCCTTGGCTTTGGCGAGCGCGGGCAAAAGCAATCCGGCGAGAATCGCAATGATGGCAATGACGACGAGCAATTCAATCAAGGTGAAGGCGCGGCGGACAAATGCGCGTTGAAGGTTCTCGCTCCCGGTCGTTGGAACGGGTCGGTGAAGCAGTGCAGTCGAGGAATGAAATCTCGCATTCATAATTTGGGTCTTCGCGAGTCTAAACAGGATTGAGCCGATTGCGCGACATCAACCTTGCGTGTTCCTTTTTTCCGGGTGCGGGATGTTTTAGGATCAGCGGTTTCCAAGCCTTTTCCGCTGGTGAATTCCTCCTCCTCGATCTTCCCCGTGCCCGTTTGAAGGATCCCGCTTCGCGCACCCCAAGCCGCCGTTGGAATGGAATTTGTCCTACAAACGGTGTTTACTTTCGCCGATACTGGTCGGGAAGACAAAGGAGGAACTGGAAGGCCAGCCGTTTTCCATCATTCATTACCCCAAAAATGCGGAGCGCGTTTTGCAATGACACCAGGAGCGATTCGATTCGGACGCGATTCTATCCCATGCTGAACGGGAAGTGATCTTTTGGAATGGAGAGAATGGCTGGTTCGGCTCAACCGCGTCGTCTCGGGATTGGACGGCCACTTTGCGCCAGCCGTTTTTTTCAACAAAGGGCGTGGGCCAGGGAACCAGGCTGGGATTGTCCACATGCGATGGCATCGTGCGGCAAAGCGGCGGGCACATCAGCGTTTATTCCGAGCTGGGGGACCTTCAAA
>JBDSIW010000505.1:0-3477 GCA_039917795.1 Verrucomicrobiota bacterium
AATGAATCGAGCAGCGCCTGATCTTCGATCTCCTGAAGCTTTTCCGCGTTGTGATGCTCCAGGCTCGGAGATTTTTGCAAGGTGTCCGTGATGCGCGCGGGCAAATGGTCCGGCAGAATCAGTTCGCCGCGCGAAAGCAACGAGGCCCGCTCCATCGCATTCTGCAGTTCACGAACGTTGCCCGGCCACGAATAATGTTTTAAACATTCCACCACCAGCGACGACAGCCGCCCTCGACCGGGACAAAACTGGCTGAGGAATAAATTGGCCAGCGGGAGAATATCCTCGGCCCGATCGTGCAGCGGAGGAATGTTCAGCTCGATCACGTTGAGCCGATAAAACAAATCTTCGCGAAATCGGCCCTTCGCCACTTCCTCCTCCAGATTGCGATTGGTCGCCGCGAGGATCCGCACGTTCGCTTGGATTTCCGTGTTCGACCCGACGCGGTGGAAACTTCCGTCATGCGTGATGCGCAATAATTTTGCCTGGAGGCTCGGCGACATCTCACCGATCTCATCGAGCAAAATGGTTCCGCCGGTGGCTTGCTCGAATCGCCCGATGCGCAAAGCCGTCGCGCCGGTGAACGAGCCTTTCTCGTGTCCGAACAATTCGCTCTCCAGGAGAGTCTCGGGAATGGCCGCGCAATTCACCTTCACGATGGGCCGGCCCGAGCGCTTGCTCCAGAAATGAATGATGTCGGCGACAACTTCCTTGCCCACGCCGCTTTCGCCGGTGATCAGGACGCGGCTGTCCGAGGCGGCGATCAGGGAGGCATCGCGCAAAACCGATTGCATGAGCGGACTGGCGGCGACGACGTGGGGCGGGAGCTGTTTGTCTTCGCTGAATTTGAGCGGCTCGTTTTTGGAAAGGCCCGTGGCGTGGCGCGCCGAGGCGAAAAGCTCGTCGAGATCAATCGGCTTGGCCAGATAGTTCAGTGCGCCGTCGCGCATCGCGGCCACGGCGTCCCGGATATCCGCGTAGGCCGTCACGAGAAGAACGGGCAGCGATGGATGTTTGCGGCGGGCGAGGCGAAACATTTCCAGGCCGGACATCCCTGGCATTCGCACGTCGGAAATCATCAGGTCGAAGGCCGACCCGTCCAAAACTTCGAGCGCGTTTTTACCGGAATCCACCGCGACGACTTCGAAGTTTTGCCCGGACAAAAACGATTCGAGCAGACTGCGCTGGCCCGGGTCGTCATCGACGACCAAAATCCGTCGCGGCGCGGAATTAGTTTTGGAGTCGGGATGCATTGCTGTTCTCGCCATGGAGTTTCACGTGCGCAATGCGGAACACCGCGCCATTGGGTTCGTTCGCCGCGCAAGTGATTTCCCAGCCGTGCGCCAGGACGATTTGCTGGACGATGGCGAGGCCCAGGCCCGTGCCGTTATCGCGCGTGGTGAAATAGGGTTTGAATATCTCGGCGCGATTGGCCGCCGCCACCCCGGGGCCGTTATCGCGCACCTCAATAATCACGTCCGAGTTTTCGCCGGCGAAAGCGCGCACCTCGACCCGGCCGCCTTCCGGCACGGCCTGGATGGCGTTGAGAATGAGATTAAAGAGCGCCTGCCGCAATAACGGTTCGTCGGCCTGGATGACCATCGGCTCATCAAACATTTTGAGTTGGATACTTTTTTCCTCCATGTCGAAGGACAAAGTGCGAACCACTTCCGTGACCACCGCGCGAAGTTCCACCGCGGCGAAACGAACTTCCCTCGGCCGGGAATAATTGATGAATTCATTCAATTGGCCAGTGAGCCGGTCGGATTCGTCGATGATTTCCCGCGATTTTTTCGCGATCTCCGGTGAGGCGTCTCCCTGCCGGGAAATTATCTGCGCCAGACCGCGAATGATGTTGAGCGGGTTGCGGGTTTCGTGCGCCAATCCCGCCGCCGCCAGGTTCATTTCCTTGAGGTGCGTGTTCAATTCGCTGGCGCGGACCAAGCGGATTTGCAGCTCGGAGGATTTCGCGACATTTCGCCACGCCAGTCCAAAGCCCGCCACGGAAATGGTCGTGAGCAAGCCAATGATGCTCCGCAGCCAGAGATCGTTGTTGGCGATGTCGGTGGCGATCTGCGTGGGCATAACGAGGACGAAACTATGGACGCCCTGTTTCTGAATAACGGATTGATATTCCGTTTCGCTCATCCAGAAAGGCCGATGAAAAATGCGTCTAAAATCATTGGTGCCGCGCGATTCGGAACGATGTGACCGTGAAGGGCGGGCGTTCGTTTCCCCGGCAGAATCCTCGTTGGGTTCGCGCACGTGAAAGGGCGGGCGGTTCGTGTTGGGCGGCGGAAAATCCGAGCGCGACAGGACAATCGGCACCGTGCTGTTCGTTGGCTCGAATTCCGCCGTCATGTTCGTCCCGAGATCCACGAGGTTCATCACTGTGACCGTCTGCGCTTCCCAATGCTCGCCTTGTTGCAGCACTTTTCCTGCGCTCAAATCAAGCGGCGTCCCTGCGGAGATGACGACCGCGCCTTTCTCGTTCAGCAGCGCGATGGAGTTGAGCTGCCCGGGTTTGATCAATTCGTTGAGTGCCGACTCCAATCGTTCCCGGGAAATAATATTGAAGAGGCGTTGCGACCGGAGAACCAGCGCGAGCGTGTTTGAAATATCCTTCGCGCGATTGATCAGCGTGGCGTGGGCCGCGCGGCGCACGCGGATATGTTCGGCCACCTGCCATCCCATGATGAGCAGCCAGATCAGGACGAGCGCGGCAGAGGTCGGTTTTTTGCGCCAGATCATGGGTTATTTCTTGCGCGATTTTTTTCTATCCGGCTCCGAGGATTCGATTTTTTTGACCGGAACACCATCCAAAAACTGGTTGAGCTCTTTTTCTGAGAACGCTTTCGGCGCCAGCTCGGTGGGATTCTGGTTGATGCTGATGCGGCTCAGGTCGCTCGGAGCCGGCACCACAAAAGGCGTCAGAAAGATCAGCAACTCCACTTTGCTGCTCGCCCGGATTTTGTGGCGGAAAAGTGCGCCCAGGCCCGGAATATCCCCGAGCAAAGGGATTTTGCTGTCGGTGCTCGTCTTGCTGTTTTGCATCAATCCGCCGATCACGACGGTTTGGCCGTCAGGCGTGACCACCACCGTGTCAGCGGCGCGGCGATTGATCACCGGCGCGTTTACTCCAGCGGAAACCGTGACCGTTTGCTCCGAGAGCGAGGAAATTTCCGGGGCGACAATCATCTGCACCATCCCGTCCGACGTGATGAACGGAGTGACTTTGAGAATGATCCCGACATCCTGATAGGTCACCGTGTTGATGGCGTTGCCGAAAGTGTCGAAGCGAACATTGGTGATGAGCGGGATTTGCTGGCCCACCGTGATGCTGGCGACTTGATTGTTGCGGGCAAGAATGGAAGGGCGCGAAAGAACCTCGAGTTTTCCCGCCTCGGCAATGGCGCGCAAGGTGGCCCGGAAATCATTGCCCACCACCGAATAGATTCCCGCGCCCGGAACGGTGGT
>JBDSIW010000506.1:0-2694 GCA_039917795.1 Verrucomicrobiota bacterium
TTGGCGCGATTGGCAGCGTCCGGGGCGGACGGAGAAGCCGATCTTTCTGCGTGATTTCATTTCCGATGCGGCAGTTCCTCGCGCGCGGCAAACGTTGCCGAAGCGCCAGTCGCGGCATCTTGCACCATCCTAGCCCTTTCGGATTATTGACATTTAGGGCAAAGCGCTTTTACTCACGGGCAATGTTTTCCAATGATCGTTTTTCAGGATTGGTCGAGTTCGCTCCAAACTTTTCGCCACGGCCCAACATCAGCCATGTGCTGTTTGATTTTGACGGAACGCTGTCGTTGATTCGCCAGGGCTGGCCGGAAGTGATGATACCTATGTTCATGGAAATGCTGCCGCGCCGCACTGGGGAATCGGATGATGAAGTCCGGACGCTCATGACCGATGACATCATGGGCTTGAATGGCAAGCAGACGATTTACCAGATGATCCAATTGGCGGAGCGAATTAAAGAACGCGGTGGCCAGCCGCGCGACCCGCTCTGGTATAAGCACGAATACCTTCGCCGGCTCAATGAGCTGATTCGATCGCGCACCGAAGGCTTAAGCGCTGGCACGATCCTGCCGGTGGAATGGCTCGTCCATGGCTCGCGCGCGTTGCTGGAAAATTTGCGCGGACGAAACCTCGCCATTTATCTCGCCAGCGGCACCGACGAAGTTTTCGTGAAGCAGGAGGCGGAATTACTCGGGCTGACGGAATTTTTCGGCAAACACATTTACGGCGCGCAGGATGATTACAAACAATTCTCCAAGAAAATGGTGATCGAACGAATCCTGCGCGAGAACTCCATTAGCGGCGAACAGCTCCTTTCTTTCGGCGATGGCTACGTCGAGATTCAGAACACAAAGGAGGCAGGCGGCCTCGCGGTGGCGGTGGCGACTGACGAGGCGCACAACGGGTCCGGTCGGGTTGATGAATGGAAACGCCAGCGGCTGCTCGGTGTGGGTGCTGATGTTGTGATTCCGGACTATCGCGATTCGACGCCATTGCTCGAAGCCATTATCGGGAAATGAGTGCGCTGGTATTTTTTTGCGCATGAAGCCCGCGAGATTTCACGAGATCACATCGCACTACGCTTCGCTGCGCGTCGCGGTTGTCGGCGACTTTTGCCTGGATCGCTATTTGGAAATTGATCCGGCGAAAAAGGAAAAATCCATCGAGACAGGGTTGCCTGTTTACAACGTGGTCAATGTGCGAAGCCAGCCAGGCGCGGCTGGGACGATCGTCAACAATCTATCCGCGCTAGGCGTTGGCCAGATTTTGGTCACAGGATTTTGCGGTGAAGATGGAGAAGGTTACGAATTGCAACGAGCGCTCCGGCGGGTGCCTCAGGTTTCCACCGAATATTTTTTCGCTACGCCGCTGCGGAGAACTTTCACCTACACCAAGCCGCTGGTTCTCCAGCCAAAAAAATTTCCGAAGGAATTGAATCGGCTGGACCTCAAAAACTGGACGCCCACGCCGCTCGGAGTTCGATTGAACCTGGCGCGGGCGATTCGCGAGCAGGCGTCGAAGGTGGACGCGATCATCGTCCTTGATCAAACTGACATTGCGGGAACCGGCGTTGTGACACAGGAGGTGCTGAGGGCTCTCGAAACCGTGGCGCGTGCGCATCCCAAATTGTTTATCCTGGCTGACAGCAGGCGAGGCCTGCGCGATTTCCCCCCGTTTGCCTTTAAGGTGAACCGGGCGGAAATGTCGGCTTCGGTCGGGTCGAAAAGGAAGTTAGTTTTGGGCGGGATTCGTTCGGCTGCCTCGTCGTTGGCCGCCAAAAATGGACGGCCGATTTTTGTAACGCTCGCCGAAGAGGGTCTTCTCGCGGCATCGCCCGATGGACAGATCGATCACGTCTCCGCGTTGCCGGTCAGAGGAGAAATCGACATCGTCGGGGCCGGGGACGCCGTGACTGCGAATCTGACGACCGCGCTAGCCTCTGGGGCCGGGATGCGGGAAGGTCTGGAACTCGCTCGGGCGGCAGCTTCTGTGGTGATTCATAAACTTGGCACGACTGGAACGGCCAACGTTCGCGAAGTGAAAAAACTCGTGATGGCTCATGCCCTGGGCATCGATTAACGAAGCTCGCGTTGACTGTTGGGACATGGCGCCGCGGATTCGGTGGAAGTTTGAAATTTCGGGTAGAATGGCTGGCAATTAAAATTCCTTTAGCTTGAGTGACCGTCTGAAGCTTGCTATCCTCTATTCCAATGAATCCATCCGTTTCGAAATATTGCCGGGGGGCAACGGAGGTTTCTCGGTCGACTCAGCTAAATTTCGCATGAACAAGTTTCTTCTGATTTTTTTCTGCTGGATCTTCGCTGAATTTTCCCGCTCTTTCGCCGCCGATCCCGAGCCGGCAGCCATTACAAACTTCACATCTTCGGGATCCCAAAAAGTGATCAAATGGAATCCTTATCCCGCTGTCAAAGACTACTCGATTCTGAGCAGCACCAATCTGGACGGGCCGTGGGCGACCAATAAAAGTGGGCTGACCGGTTATCAATGGACCGGCTCCAGCAGTTTGCCGTTGAATTTCTACACGCTTCAGGTCACGCCCATGACCAGTAACGAATTGTTGACTGCCAGTGTATTGAATCGCCTGGCTTACGGGCCTACTCCGGACGACTTGGAGCGAATTCTGACCGGTCCGTCTGCCATCGGTCCTGACGCCTACATTGCTGAGCAACTTGC
>JBDSIW010000507.1:0-3292 GCA_039917795.1 Verrucomicrobiota bacterium
GCTGCCACCAAAGAACCGTTGTTTCGGACCGTCACTGCGAAAATACTGGCACTCAGATTATTTCCCACGCCGTTGGCCAATCCCGCCCAACTCGTTCCATTCCACCGCGCGATGTTTGTCGCCAACACGCCGCCTGCATTGGTAAAGTGTCCGGCGGCGATTAAATCTCCATTGGGCATGGTCGTCATCGCAAACACCGTTGAACCCCCTACCGGTAACATGCCACTTCCTAATGAAGACCAACTGGTGCCGTTCCAGCGTGCAATGTGTTCTGTGCTCACACCCCCTGCCGAGTGGAATGCCCCGCCAGCGATCAGTTCATTGTTGGCCGAGACGGCCAGTGAATAAATTTCGCCGTTCACCCCGGCGGGCGTGCCGGTTCCCAAAGGTTCCCAAAACGCTCCGTTCCAGAGCGCAATATTGCTGGCAAAGGTCGTCCCCGCCACGCTGAATTGACCGGCAACCACCAAGACAGGAGGCTCGCCTCCCGCACCGTCACGATCCCATAAGACAGAAGCGCGAATTCGTCCATCAACTCCGCGCAATCCTTCTCCTACTCGAAACGTGGCATCGGGGCATTGAGCCAAAGAACTAACCGCGATGAGGAATAGAGTCGAGAATACCCACGCACTGTAAAAATATCGAAGCTTTGGAGCAGGGTTTTGCTTCACGAAAAAAACGGAAGTCCGGCAATTCATACGGTGAGAATATTTTTCTCAAAAACACTGTCAAGTAATGTATCTCCCTTTACGAATACGGATTAAAACTTCGTCAAATGGTGTCGATTGTGTTTTCAACAAATTGCCGAAGCAACCCGTTCAGACGCCTCTTCTCAAAAATCGAAACCTGAATAATCGGGGTTAAAACCGCCGTCCCCGCTGCTCTTCTGACGCCGAGCGCGGGGGTGCGCCTGTCAGTCCCGGTCAGGGCGGAGCGCGTAATAAAAAGCAGTCGCGCGTCAGTCAGTCAGTTCTCTCTCCCTTTAGGGAGAGAACTACTGACTGACTGGGGAAATGAGAAAAATACCGGAGGGGCTGTGTTCCCGCCTTGATCGCAAACTCATCGCGCTCCGCCTCGTCAGCGGCTGCGGGTCGGCGAGACAATGTCTCACGCGGACCATCCTTCCACGCCGAGGTTGCTAGGAAATCGCATCGTGCGCGACCCGTGCAGGGCGGGCGACCTCACCATTGAACCCGCGCGCGACCGATCAAGCCGCCCCAGTGAAACAACCGCGAACAATCGTGGCCATCGTCATCGCGACGGGATTGTTTTTACAACGGAACCTTATTTTCCATCGTGCGTTTGTGCAGGTCTTGATTTCGGTTGTCGGGAGTGTTCCAGGTTTGGGGTTCAAGTGCAGGGCGGAGCGCGCGATGGCCCCAAAACGGTCCTCAGGATAATTCAGAAAGTTCAAAAACCAAAAAAATCCCGAAAAGGACCCCGGATGGGACCCAACCCCCCGGGGGGGACCTGTTTATTCAACGCCCGCTTCAACCAAAACGCCTTTTTGAGCGCTTGAGAGGGTGACAGCAAAACAGTTAGGAAAAGTTTGGTGGAGCAAGTGCGATTTCATTCGAATAGCTCGTGAGGAGGGATTATAAACGGCAATCACGCGGTTGAAGCGCAACGCGGACCCTCGCTTCCGTGAAACTCGTAGTAATTCAGCTAGAGCAAAGGCTGTTCTTCAAATATTGTTCCCTGCCGATGCTAAAAAACAAATGAAGCGAGCGGGAACATTTGGCAGTGGAATGGCGGCTATGGCCCTCCTTGCCTTTGCTTTATCTCTGACCATGCGTTGCGTTGCCGAGTCCGCGAATGACTCGGATTTCGCAGCGTTGCAGGTCGACGCGAAGAAGTCGTTCAGAGAGGTGGTCACGCCATTCGTCGATACCTACTGCACGCGCTGTCACGGGCAAAACAGACAGAAGGGCGGAATCAACTTCGGACCTGCCCTCAAAAAACCCGGCGAAACTGCCTCTATCAGACGGTGGAAGCAGGCGCTGGCTGTCGTGAAATCCAACGACATGCCGCCGGACGACGAGGACAAGCAGCCAACGGATCAGGAGCGTGTGAAATTTCTAGAAGGCATAGGAAAGATTAAATTTCTTAGCTCCAAAGATCCTGGCTCCTTCGTGATTCGTCGTTTGACCAAAGTGGAATATGGCAACACGCTGCATGATCTCTTCGGGGTAGATCGGGCGGTTGCCGATGAACTGCCCGACGAAGTATTCGGAGACGGGTTTCTGAACACGCTATCGCCGCTCCAGTCGGAGGAGTATCTCGCTATCGCCAATGAGACTCTGGACAAGGCTCTCGGTCCGAAAAATGGACCGCTTACCAAAACTAAAAAGCAGCTTTTGGGCAAAACACCAGGTCCGGGCGTCGACGAACGCGCCGCCGCAAAAAAAATTGCCCTGTCCCTGGCGCGGAACGCCTATCGCCGTCCTCCCTCCGAGCCCGAAGTAAATGTTCTTTTACAAGTGTTCGATCTTGCCCGAGAAAACAAACTCGCTTACTCGGAAGCGCTCCGCCTTATGATCAAAGCGGTCCTCGTGTCTCCCCAGTTCCTGTTTATCACGCCAGCCATGGAGGCTGAATCGGGACGCTCGATTGTTCCTCTGGATGATTATCAACTGGCGTCCCGGTTGTCGTACCTTTTATGGGCAACCATGCCGGATGCTGAGCTGTCGGCGCTGGCCGATTGCGGGAAACTCTACGAGTCGGCGACGTTGAAGGCGCAAGTGAAGCGTCTGCTGGATGATCCGCGTTCCCGGGCGTTGTTTGATGGTTTTGGCGCGCAATGGCTCGGGCTGGGGAGCTTGGAAAGCAAAACCTTCGACCCCGCCAAATTCCCCCAGATGACCGGCGCGATGCGCTCGGCGATGTATGACGAGCCCCGACTGTTCTTTGAAAGCATCGTGCGTGAAAACCGGAGCGTCGTCAGTTTGGTAGATTCTGATTACACCTTCCTCAACGGGACGCTGGCCGCGCTATACGACCTGGATAAAAAGGTCACCGGTCCCCGGTGGCGCAAAGTGAAGCTGGCCGATGCCAATCGAGGGGGCATTTTGGGGATGCCCGGCATTTTGGCGGTAACCTCGTTTCCCAACCGCACCAGCCCGGTCAAACGCGGAGTGTGGGTGCTCGAACAGGTGCTGGGAGAGCAGGTGCCGCCAGTGCCGCCCAATGTGCCGGCCCTGGACAAGCAGGACAAACAAACGGTTGAAAATTTGACGTTGCGGCAGCGCACCGAGCTACATCGCAAGGATCTCACTTGCGCGAATTGTCACAA